>NZ_JBFUEP010000005.1:0-113379 GCF_056403895.1 Pedococcus sp. P2_E5 | reverse complement strand
CTCCTGGTCTGCTCCGCGAGCTGGAGCGCGCGCGGGAGTCAAGGGTGACCCGGATCGACCGGATGGTCGAGCTGATGGCCGCCGACGGCATACCGGTCACGATCGAGCAGGTGCGGGCGCAGGCGGGCGTCGGCACGACGATGGGGCGACCACACATCGCCGACGCGCTGGTCGCCAGCGGCTACGTGCGCACGCGCGACGAGGCGTTCACCGACGTCCTGCGCAACGGCAGCCGCTACTACGTCTCGCACTACGCCCCCGACCCGGTGCTGGCCGTGCAGCTCGTCCGTGAGGCCGGCGGGGTGCCGGTGATGGCGCACCCCTTCGCCAACGGCCGCGGCTGGACCGTCGACGACTCCGTCATCGAGGAGATGATGGAGGCCGGCCTCGCCGGGCTAGAGGCCCACCACCGCGACCACCGGCCGGACGAGGTGCTCCATGCGGAGGAGCTCGCGGCTCGGCTCGGGCTGTTCGTCACGGGCTCGAGCGACTACCACGGCGCGGGCAAGGAGAACCGGCTCGGCGAGAACACCACGTCGGCCGAGGTCCTCGCCCAGATCGAGCAGCAGGCAACCAGCAGCACCGACGTGGTCAGGGCAGGACGAACGTGAACGACATCATCAACCTCCAGACGTTCGGCTCGGTCTTCGTGACCCTGCTCGTCATCATGGATCCGCCCGGCGCGCTCCCGATCTTCCTGGCCCTCACCGGTTCGCTGACCCAGAAGCAGAAGGTCGCCGCCGCCCGGCGCGCGTCGCTCGTGGCGCTCGGAGTGATCGTCCTGTTCGCCGTCTTCGGCCAGCAGATCCTCACCTACCTCCACATCTCCCTGCCGGCTCTGCAGGGCGCCGGCGGGCTGCTGCTGCTGCTCGTGGCGCTGCAGCTGCTGACGGGCTCGGAGCAGGAACAGCACGCCGATGCCGGCGTCAACGTCGCGCTCGTGCCGCTCGGCACCCCACTGCTGGCCGGCCCCGGTGCCATCGTCGCGACGATGCTCCAGGTCAAGAGTGCCGACGGAGTGAGCGACTACGTCGCTGTCGCGGCCGGGCTGGTGGCCACGATGTTCGTGGTGTGGCTCTTCTTCCGCTTCGCCAGCCAGGTCCACCGGGTGCTCAAGGACAGCGGCACGGTGCTCGTGACCCGGATCGCCGGACTGCTGCTGTCGGCGATCGCCGTTCAGATGGTGGCCGACAGCATCCGAGCCTTTGTCAGCGGCACCACCTAACGTGGGCGGGGTGAGTGCGGGGGAGTTCGTGCAGGAGCAGTTCGGCGGCATGCCGCGGCGCCTGTTCCGGGCCAGCCCCAGCAAGCTGCTGGCCTGGGTCGACTGCCCGCGGCGCTACCGCATGCAGTACCTCGACCGGCCTGCGCCGCCCTCGCGCCCCCAGCGCGGGCACACCTCGTTCGGCGTGGCGGTTCACAACGCCCTGCGCGACTGGTGGGACCTGCCGGCCGAGCAGCGCACCCCGGCGGCGGGCGCCGAGCTCGTGCGGTCGTCCTGGATCGACCTCGGGTTCCGTGATGCCGACCAGTCGCGCGAGTGGCGAGAGCTGGCCCAGCGCCAGGTCGTCGACTACCTCGACGACGTCGATCCCGCCCACCAGCCGCTCGGGATCGAGCGCACCGTCTCGCTGAAGACCGACGTGTTCACCCTCCAGGGCCGGATCGACCGCCTCGACGACCGCGGCGCCGAGCTTGCCGTCGTGGACTACAAGACGAGTCGCTGGGAGCCGACCGACGACGACGCCCGCACGTCGCTGCCGCTGGCGCTCTATGCCGCTGCCGCCTGGAAGATGTTCCGTCGCAAGTGCGTTCGGGTCGAGCTGCACCACCTTCCGAGTGGCGGGGTCGCCAGCCACGAGCACACCGGCGAGTCGCTCCAGCGCAAGATCGCCGAGGCCGAGTCGATCGCCCAGGACGCCCGCAGGGCCGAGGAGGACTACGCCGACTTCGGCGTCGACTCCAGCCGGTTCCCGGCCAAGGTCGGTCCGCTCTGCCAGTGGTGCGACTTCCGCGCCCACTGTCCGGCGGGTCAGGCGTTCGGTCCCGAGAAGTCCGACTGGGCGGCCCTGGAGCAGCCCGCCGTCCGCACCTGACAGACTTGGCCCACCGGCATACGCAACTCTCGAGGTAACCGCACAGAAGAAGGGCGCCACTGGTGGCCAGGACACCCACGAAACCGGCCACGATCGTCTCGGTGGCCAACCAGAAGGGCGGCGTCGCCAAGACGACGTCGGTCGCCTCCCTCGGTGCGGCCTTCGCCGAGCAGGGCAAGCGGGTGCTGCTCGTCGACCTCGATGCCCAGGCCTGCCTGACGTTCAGCCTGGGGGTGGACCCGGACGAGGTCGAGAGCTCGATCAACGAGGTGCTGCTGGGTCGGGCCACGATCGCCGATGTGCGGGTCGCCTGCGATGACGGTGTCGACCTCGTGCCCAGCGTCATCGACCTCGCGGGCGCCGAGGCCCAGCTGCTGCCGCGACCAGGCCGCGAGTACATCCTGCGGACGGTGCTGGAGGAGGTGCGCAGCGAGTACGACGTGATCATGCTCGACTGCTCCCCGAGCCTGGGGGTCCTGACCCTCAACGCCCTCACCGCCAGCCAGGGCCTCATCATCCCCATGCCCTGCGAGATGCTCAGCCACCGCGGCGTCGGCCAGCTGCTCGACACGGTGACCGACGTGCAGAAGATCCTCAACAAGGACCTCGAGGTGTGGGGCATCCTGCCCACCTTGTTCGACGGTCGCAGCAACCACGCGCGCGAGGTGCTCGCCGACGTCGGTCAGCGCTACGACCTGCCGGTGCTGGACCCGCCGATCCCCAAGACGGTGCGGTTCGCCGAGGCCCCGGCGGTCGGGCGGTCGATCCTGGCCACCTCCCGCACCTCCAAGGGCGCCAAGGCCTACCGCGACGTCGCGGCAGCGCTGGCCAAGAGGCTCTGACCCAGGTCCCGGATGGTGGGATCTCGGAATACCCCCGGGGCGAGCCGACTTGTCACTGGACGGCGACTGAACCCGACCCCGAGGAGAATCATGTCCCGCACGGCTGCACTGTCCACCGCCTCCGCAGGCGCCCCGCTGACGTCGACGACGATCGAGCGCCGCGAGCTGCGTGACGACGACATCACCATCGACATCGCCTTTGCCGGCATCTGCCACAGCGACATCCACCAGGTCCGCGAGGAGTGGGGAAGCGCGATCTTCCCGATGGTGCCGGGCCACGAGATCGCCGGGGTGGTGTCCGCCGTCGGTGACGGGGTGACCCGCTACAAGGTGGGCGACCGCGTCGGCGTCGGCTGCATGGTCGACTCGTGCGGCGAGTGCGAGTTCTGCAAGGACGGCCAGGAGCAGTTCTGCGTCGAAGGTGCCGTCATGACCTACAACGGCAAGGGCTACGACGGCGAGGAGACGCTGGGCGGCTACAGCCAGCAGGTCGTCGTGAGTGAGCGGTTCGCCATCCGCATCCCCGACGCCCTCGGGCTCGACGTCGCCGCACCGCTGCTCTGCGCCGGCATCACGACCTACAACCCGCTCAAGCGCTGGGGCGCAGGCCCGGGCACCAAGGTCGCCGTCGTCGGGCTGGGCGGCCTGGGCCACCTCGGCGTGAAGTTCGCCGTGGCGCTGGGGGCCGAGGTCACCGTCCTCAGCCAGTCCACCGCCAAGGAGGCCGACAGCTTGGCCTTCGGCGCTGTCGAGCACCGGGCCACCAAGGACGACGCGACCTTCGAGGACCTACGCGGCCGGTTCGACCTCATCCTCAACACGGTCAGCGCCAACCTGCCGTTCGACAAGTACCTGTCCCTGCTGCGTCCGAACGGCGCGATGGTCAACGTGGGGGCGCCGAGCGACCCGAGCTCGTTCCAGGCGTTCTCGCTCCTCGGCGGCAGCAAGGTCCTTGCCGGTTCCAACATCGGTGGCATCCCGCAGACCCAGGAGATGCTCGACTTCGCCGCCGAGCACGGCATCGCGGCCGAGATCGAGACGATCAGCGCCGACCAGGTCAACGAGGCCTACGACCGCGTCGTCGGCTCCGACGTGCGCTACCGCTTCGTCATCGACACCGCGACCATCGGCGCCTGAGGCTCGTAACGGCCAGGGACGTGGCCGGCCACCGATGAGCGGGTATGCCGTGGAGTTCCGGCGCGTGACGCGCGCCGACTTCCCGCTGCTCGCCCGGTGGCTGGCCGCCCCGCCTGTGGCCCGCTGGTGGAACCACGCGTGGACGGCCGAGGCGGTCGAGCGTGACTTCGGGCCGTCCGCCGACGGGCACGAGCCCAACCAGGACTGGCTGGCCCTCCTCGACGGCGTGCCCGTCGGGCTGGTCCAGCGCTCCCGGGTCACGGACTACGAGGAGAACCTGCGGGACTTCTCCTCGCTGGTGGACGTGCCGGACGGCGCGCTGACGATCGACTACCTGCTCGGTGACCCCGCGGCATACGGGAAGGGGCTGGGCTCGGCGATGATCGCCGCCTTCGTCGCGCTGGCGTTCGACGAGCTCCCCGACGCACCAACGGTTCTCGTGTCGGTGGTGGCGGCCAACATCGCCTCGTGGCGTGCCCTGGAGAAGGCCGGCTTCCGCCGGATCGCCGAGGGCTACCTCGCCCCGGACAACCCGGTCGACGACCCGCTGCACTACGTCCTTCGCCTCGACCGCCCCGCCTGAGCGCGGTCGGTCGCGGGAGCTCGCACCACCCCAGAGAGCGAGCCACGCCCAGAAACAGGTATGCCGCGCGGCCTGGGCCACGCGGCATACCTGGTCTGTCTGTGGGTGGGGCGTCAGGCCTGGGTGGTGGCCTCGCCCGCGTCGGCGCCACCACGGGTGCGGCGACGGTTGCGGTTGCGGCGTGGCTTGGACGCGGCCTCGCCACCCTCGGCGGGTGCGCTCTCGGCGCGACGTTCGCCGCCACGGCCGGCATCCCGACCGCTGTCACGACCGCCGCGACCGCCACCTTCACGGCTGCCACCGTCACGACCACGGCCGCCGTCACGACCGCCGCCGTCGCGACCGGAGCCACCCGCGCCGGGGCGACGCCCTCCGGACTTGCCGGTCTCGCCGAGGTCCTCGAGCACCTCGGCGCCCAGGCCCGCCAGCTTCTGCGCGGCCTTGGGCAGCCTGCCCTTGGCGGTGCGCGGGATGTCGAGCTGGTCGTAGAAGTGGTCGGAGGAGGAGTAGGTCTCCTCGGGCTCGGGGATGCCGAGGTCGAGGGTCTTGTTGATCATGCCCCAGCGCGGCAGGTCGTCCCAGTCGACGAAGGTGACCGCGATGCCGGTGTTGCCCGCGCGGGCGGTGCGGCCGATGCGGTGCAGGTAGGTCTTCTCGTCCTCGGGGCACTGGTAGTTGATCACGTGCGTGACGTTGTCGACATCGATGCCGCGGGCGGCGACGTCCGTGGCCACGAGGATGTCGACCTTGCCGTTGCGGAACGCGCGCAGGGCCTGCTCCCGGGCACCCTGGCCGAGGTCACCGTGGATCGGGGCCGCGGCGAACCCGCGGTCGATCAGGTCGTCCGCGACCTTGGCCGCAGTGCGCTTGGTGCGACTGAAGATGATGGTCAGGCCACGGCCCTCGGCCTGCAGCATGCGGGCCAGCATCTCGACCTTGTCCATCGCATGGGCGCGGTAGACGAACTGCTCGACGGCCTTGACGGTGTGGGCGTTCTCCTGGTCGTCGCCCATCGCGCGGATGTGCGTCGGCTGGCTCATGTAGCGACGGGCCAGGGCGACGACGGCGCCCGGCATGGTGGCCGAGAACAGCATCGTCTGGCGGGCCGGCGACGTCATGGCGAGCAGCTTCTCCACGTCGGGGAGGAAGCCGAGGTCGAGCATCTCGTCGGCCTCGTCCAGCACGACGGACTTGCAGTGCGAGAGGTCGAGGTGGCCCTGCTTGGCCAGGTCGATGAGGCGGCCCGGTGTGCCGACGACGATCTCGACCCCGTTGCGCAGGGCTTCGATCTGCGGCTCGTAGGCGCGGCCACCGTAGACCGTGAGGACGCGGATGCCGCGGCGCTTGCCCGCGCGCTCGAGGTCGCTGGCGACCTGCACGGCGAGCTCGCGCGTCGGGGCGACGGCGAGGGCCTGCGGCTTGCCTGCGTGCGTGAAGGTGTCCCAGCCGTCGTCGCCACGGGCGATCGTGCGGTTGAGCATCGGGACCCCGAAGCCGAGCGTCTTGCCGGTGCCTGTCTTGGCCTGGCCGATGATGTCGTGTCCGCCCAGGGCGACCGGGAGGGTCATCGCCTGGATGGGGAACGGCGAGATGATGCCGGCGTCGCTCAGCGAGGCGACGATGTCCGGGTGGACGTCGAAGTCGGCGAAGGTCAGTTCCGCCGGCGCAGCAACAGCGGCGGTGTCGGGCGTGGTGGCATCGGGCGTGGTGGCATCGGACGCGTTGGCGTCGGGCGCACTCGTGCCCGTGGTGGTTTCAGTCATGAAGTTCTCTCGATCGGGGGCGCTCCCAGAAACAGGGGTGGCGCTCGCACAGCGGGCCGATCGGAGGTCTTCGTCATACGGGGCGCGGACCGTGTCCGCGGCTGATTCGTGCCGACCGGGCACCTTTGACGACTGTGAGTCTAGCGGTGCGCGCCCGACATCCCCGCATCCCCGACGGTCACGGGGCGCCCCGACGTTAGGGTGACCGGCATGACCAAGGACGACTGGCTGGCCGATCCGCAGTACCGCGACGCCGTCGCCGACCTCCTCGGAGCGCTCGCGTACGGCGAGCTGACGGCGTTCACGCGCCTGGCCGGTGACAGCGAACTGTCGCCGAGCCAGCCGCTCAAGGCCGCCGTGGCCGGGCTGGCGGTGGCCGAGTTCCGGCACTACGAGATCCTCGTGGCGCGACTGGACGAGATGGGCATCGATCCCGAGGTGGCCATGGCGCCGTTCATCGCGCCCATCGACGCGTTCCACGAGCGGACCAAGCCGAGCAACTGGCACGAAGGCCTGGTCAAGGCCTACGTCGGCGACGGCATCGCCACCGACTTCTACCGCGAGATCGCCGCGTACGTCGACCCGTCGACGCAGGCCCTGGTGCACTCGGCCATGGAGGACGTGGGGCAGGCCGAGTTCGTCGTCAAGGTGGTCCGCGAAGCCATCAAGGCGGACCCCAAGATCGCGGGCCGGCTGGCGCTGTGGGGCCGCAGGCTCGTGGGCGAGGCGCTCTCGCAGGCCCAGCAGGTGGCTGTCGAGCGCGACGCCCTGGCCTCGCTCATGGTGGGTGGCATCGGGGGAGCGGATCGTCCGAGCGCAGACCTGGCCGAGCTGGGCCGGATGTTCGCCCGGCTCACCGACGAGCACACCCGCCGGATGGGTCGTCTCGGCCTCGCCGCCTGACCGTTCTTCCCCACTTCTGGCCACTGGTGCCGCGTCTCAGCCCCGGATCTGCCGTCTGATGCGGGATGCCTGGCCACAAGTCGGGTGGTCGCGCGACTTCTGGCCACTGGTGCCGCGTCTCAGCCCTGGATCTGCCGTCTGATGCGGGATGCCTGGCCAGAAGTCGGGTGCCTGCGGCCTGGGATGCGGAAGGGCCCCGTCCTGGTGGACGGGGCCCCTCGCTGCGTGCTCGAGCCAGGTCAGACCTTCTTGCGCCCGGTCACGTTGCCGTAGACCGCGATGAGGATCGCTGCGACGACGATGCCCGCCAGGAACGGGATGATCTCGAAACCGCCGTTCTCGTTGTTGTACCCGAGCTGGTAGACCAGCCACGAGGCAATCAGCGAGCCCAGGATCCCGATGATGATGGTCACGATGACCGAGATGTCCTGCTTGCCTGGCAGGAAGAGACGGGCCAAGGCTCCGATGATGAGACCGCCGATAATGGCGCCGATAATCGTTCCGATCACGGTTGCTCCTTTGCGCGGCTGATGCCGCCCTCAGCTGGGGGCCGTCTTCGGCCCGGACAACGCCAACTCGACCACGAATCGGCCCGAAACGCACGTTTGTGACCAGCGAGCCGGATCACGGTGTGGACACGATGTCCGTGATATCCGTGCAGGTCAGGGCCGTGTAGCAGGGGACCCGAGGTCGCGGTGAGCCCCGGTCGCGGCCGGAAGGGTCAGACGCCGAAGCCGACACCGCGCTTGTCGGACTCGCCGATCTGGACGTAACCGAGCACCGCGGCCGGCACGAGCAGCTGGCGGCCCTTGTCGTCGACGAGCGTGAGGACCGTGCCCTTCTCGAGCGACTTGCTCACGGCGGCAGCGATGTCGGCTGCACTCTCGGTCGACTCGAAGACGACCTCGCGCGAGACGTTCTGGACGCCGATGCGGACCTCCACGGTGGTTCCCTTCAGGTTTGGGTGGGCACGCGGCATACGAGCGCGTGCGGAACTGTCGACAAGGCTAACCAGCGGTGCGTCAGGAACCTTCCCCGCCCACCTTGGGGAACGATCCGAGGCCCCGCCACGCGAGCGCACCCATCAGCAGGGCAGCCTCGTCCTTGGGGACGTCGGACCCCTGGGCGAGCCAGTGGCGGGCGCTGACCTGGGCCAGGCCGGTGAGGGCCATGCCGAGCAGCGACGCGTCCTCGTCGGTGAGACCGGTGTCCTCGGCGATGACCTCGGCCACGGCTTCGGCGCAGACCAGCCCCACGGCGTCGAGGCGGTTGCGCACGGCCGACTCGTTGGTGAGGTCGGACTCGAAGATGAGCCGGAAGGCCGCGCCGTCGCGCGACACGAAGTCGAAGTAGGCCGCGATCGTCGCGTAGACGCGTTCCCGGTTGTCCTGGGTCGAGGCGAGGGCCTCGCGGACGAGCTGTTCGAGCGCCTCGCTGTGCTTGTCGAGCAGGGCGAGGTAGAGCTCGAGCTTGCCGGGGAAGTGCTGGTAGAGCACCGGCTTGGAGACTCCGGCGCGGTCGGCGATGTCGTCCATCGCGGCCGCGTGGTAGCCGGACTCCACAAAGGCGGCCTGCGCGGCTTCGAGGAGCTGGGCGCGGCGGGCGGAGCGCGGAAGGCGTTGGCCTCGCGCGTTGTCGGTGCCTGGAACTGCTCGAAGCGACATGGTGACTCTCTGTTCGGCGGCGGGTCGGGCCTGACTGCGGTGTCGTGGACATCGTACGGGTGGGTAACCTGCATCACATGGCGATCCCACCGCTGGTTGCGCCCGGACCCGAGCTGACGACCGAGCAGAAGGCCCGCTACGCCCGCCACATCCTGCTCCCCGAGGTCGGTCTGGAGGGGCAGCGACGGCTGGCCAACGCGCGCGTCCTGGTCGTCGGGGCCGGAGGCCTGGGGTCGCCCGCGCTGATGTACCTCGCCGCTGCCGGAGTGGGCACCATCGGGGTGGTCGACGACGACGTGGTCGACGCGTCGAACCTCCAGCGGCAGGTGGTGCACGGCATCGCCGACGTCGGTCGGGCCAAGACCGAGTCCGCGGCCGAGACCGTGGCGGCCATCAACCCCCTGGTCACTGTCGTACGCCACGACCTGCGGCTGACCTCCGAGAACGCCCTCGAGATCCTGGCCGACTACGACGTCGTCCTCGACGGGGCCGACAACTTCCCGACGCGCTACCTCGTGAACGATGCGTGCGTCTTCCTCGGTATGCCGCACGTGTGGGGCTCGATCTACCGCTTCGACGGCCAGGTCTCGGTGTGGTTCTCCGGCCACGGCCCCTGCTATCGCTGCGTGTTCCCTGAACCGCCGCCTCCCGACGCGGTGCCGTCCTGCGCCACGGGTGGCGTGCTCGGTGTGCTCTGCGCAGCGATCGGATCCGTCCAGGTTGCCGAAGCTGTGAAACTCATTGTGGGACAAGGCGATCCGCTCGTCGGACGTCTCCTCGTCCACGACGCCCTGCGCCAGACCTGGGACTCCCTCACCGTCCGTGCCGACCCTGAGTGCCCCGTGTGCGGCGAGTCCCCGACGGTCACCTCGCTCGTCGACTACGAGCAGTTCTGCGGTATGCCGGGCGCTTCCGTGTCGGGGTCCCTCCAGGGAGTGGGCCAGGAGGGCGAGGACGGCGAGGCGGGGCCCCCGGCTGCCGCCTTCGCCGAGGTGTCGGCGACGGACCTGGCCGCCATGCTGGCGGAGCGGGACAGCGGGGACCGCGAGTTCGAGCTGGTCGACGTCCGCGAACCGGGGGAGCGCGCCGTCGTGTCGATTCCCGGTGCCCGGGACCTCCACCTCGACCGGTTCCGCGACGGGACGGCCGCCGACGAGCTGCCACCCGGCATACCGGTCGTGCTCATGTGCAAGTCCGGCGTCCGGTCCGCCGAGGCGGCCGGGCTGCTCGCCGCGACCGGTCGAGCCGACGTGGCCAACCTGACCGGGGGCGTGCTGGCCTGGGTCAAGGACGTCGACCCGAGCCTGCCGGTCTACTGAGAGGGCGGGGATGGTCACGCAGTCCGGGCGGGTCAGTGGTGCCCCGAGCGACTTCGCCGACGACGTCCTCGAGGTGGTCGACACGATCCCCGAGGGCATGGTGATGACCTATGGCGACATCGCCGAGCTGCTCGGTCGCGGTGGGCCGCGAGGCGTCGGGACCGTCATGGCGAGGTACGGCTCGGACGTCCCCTGGTGGCGGGTGATCCGCTCCGGTGGCTACTTCCCGCAGGGGCTCGAGGCGGAGGCCCTCGCGCACTACCGCGAGGAGGGCACCCCGCTCGTGCGTGGCCAGGTCGAGGGGCGACGCGTCGACCTGACGCGCGCCCGGTGGTCGGAGGCGAAGCTCCCTGTCCCGCCACCGGTCTCCTGAGGTCCCGATGGGGCCTCGCCGCGACGATGCGCAGCGGCACCGGGCGGGCGCGGAGGGCGTGGCGGTCGGTCGCCTGTCGGTCATGGATGGTGGGATGAGCGGATGCTGACGCTGCGCCGTGCTCCGAGCGTGGTGGCCGAGGCGCCGCCGCTCGACGACGTCCAGCAGGCTGCCCTCGCCCACCGCGGTGGAGTGCTGCGCGTGCTCGGGGGCCCTGGCACCGGCAAGACGACCACTGCCATCGAGGCCGTCGTCGCACGCGTCGAGTCCGGTGAGGCGACGCCCGACCAGTGCCTCATCCTCACCTCCTCGCGCGTGTCGGCGGGCAGCCTGCGAGAGCGGGTCACCTCCCGGCTCGGCGGCACCTCGACCGAGCCGCTCGCCAGGACCCACCAGGCCCTCGGCTTCGGCATCCTGCGCCAGGCGGCCGCCTTGCGCGGCGACCCCACGCCGCGGCTGCTGAGCGGACCCGAGCAGGACGTCATCCTGCGCGAGCTGCTGGCCGGTCACGCCGAGGAGGGCACCGGCCCCGACTGGCCCGAGCGGGTCCACCTGGCGCTGGGCACCCGGGGCTTCCGGGGTGAGCTGCGCGACCTGTTGATGCGGGCGGTCGAGCACGACCTCGAGCCCGCCGACCTCGTCCGGCTGGGGCGCGAGCACGACCGGCCCGAGTGGGTGGCGGCGGCGGACGTGCTGGCCGAGTACGACGAGGTCACGGCGCTCTCCGCACCGGGCGCGTACGACCCGGCGTGGATCCTCGGGGCCGCGGCCGACCTGCTCGAGGAGGACCCGGCGGCGCGCGCGCGTCTCGTCGACGGGCTGCGCCTCGTGGTCGTCGACGACGCCCAGGAGCTCACCTCCGCAGCGGCCCGCCTGCTGCGCACCATCGCCTCTCCGGGCCTCGACCTGATCCTGCTCGGCGACCCCGACAGTGCGGTCCAGACCTTCCGCGGCGCCGACCCACGCCACCTCAGCGACGGCTGGACCCAGCTGGCCACAGGTGTGGAGCGCGCGGTCGGTCCACGCGGGGCCGATGCAGGCCCGGGCGGTGAGCCGCGCACCCTGGTGCTGCCCACGGCATACCGGCTCCCGCAGGCAGTCGTCGACGCCGCAGCCAGGGTTGCCCCCAAGATCGGCGCCCTCGGTGGTGGCCTCCAGCGAGGTGCCGCGGCGGGGCGAGCCGGTGGCCACGTCGACGTGCGGCTGCTGCGCGCGGTGAGCCAGGAGGCCAGCCACGTCGCCGCGGAGCTGCGCGAGTCGCACCTGCGGTTCGGCATCCCCTGGTCGGAGATGGCCGTCATCGTCCGCGGCCAGGGCCGCACCTCGACCCTGCGACGCGTGTTGATGGCCGCGGGGGTGCCGGTCGCAGGGACCGCCACCGACCTGCCGGTGCGCGACGAGGTGGCGGTCCGGCCGTTGCTGGCGCTGCTCGAGGTGGTCCTCGACCTGGCCCGCGGTGCCACCGACGCGCTCGACCCCGAGGTGGCCGTCGACACCCTCCTGTCCCCGATCGGTGGCGCCGACGCGGTCGGGCTTCGACGGTTGCGCCGGGCGCTGCGCAGGTTCGAGCTGGAGAACGGCGGGGGGCGCACGAGTGACGAGCTGCTCGCCGAAGCCCTCGTCATGCCCGGCGCACTGATCGAGCTCGGGCCGGAGGCCTACCCCGCTCGGCGGGTGGCCGCCACGATCGCCGCCGGGGTCAAGGCGGCGCGGGGCGCGGTGGAACGCAATGCGGCCATGGAGGGGTCCGGTGCACCGGAGGGGGATGGTGTCGCCGCGGGCGGCGGTGACGGCGAGGTCTGGCGCTGGGAGGCAGGCGTCAGCGCTGAGTCGGTGCTGTGGGCGATGTGGGCCGCGACGGGGCTCGGCGCCGAGTGGCAGGCGACCGCCCTGGGCGGTGGCGCCGGCGCTGCCCGGGCGGACCGTGACCTCGACGCCGTCGTGGGACTGTTCGACGCGGCGGCCAAGTTCGTCGACCGGCTGCCGCAGGCCGGACCTGAGGAGTTCCTCACCCACATCGGCAGCCAGGACATCCCGGGGGACACGCTCGTCGCCCGGTCACCGGTGGGCGAGTCGGTCACCGTCACGACCCCCCAGGCGGCAGCCGGTCGCCAGTGGCACCTCGTCGTGGTGGCGGGCGTGCAGGAAGGCGTCTGGCCCGACCTGCGGCTCCGGGGTTCGCTGTTGGGTTCGGAGCACCTCGTCGACGTGGTGTCGGGGCGGGCGACGACGTTCCGGGCCGCGCAGGCCGCCGTCCGCTACGACGAGACGAGGTCCTTCCTCGTCGCCCTGACCCGGGCGAGCGACCGGGTCATCGTGACGGCGGTGCGGTCCGACGACGAGCAGCCCTCGGTCTACCTCGACATCGTCGACCCGGAAACCATTGCCACCCAAGGAGATCGACGGTTCGCCGAGGTCGCGCGCACCATGACCCTGCCGACCCTGGTGGGTGAGCTGCGCCGTCAGCTCGTCTCCGACGACTCCGCCGTGCGCGCCACCGCGGTGGCCGCGCTCTCCCGCCTCACCCGCGAGGGCGTGCCGGGCGCTGACCCGGCCCAGTGGTGGGCGCTGCGCGAGGTGTCCGACGACCGGCCGCTGCGTGCGGAGGACCAGGAGGTCAGGGTCTCGCCGAGCAAGGTCGAGTCGTTCGGCAACTGCGGCCTGCGCTGGCTGCTCGGCTCGGTCGGCGGCGACGGGCCGTCCGTGGGCGCTGCCGACATCGGCACTCTCGTCCACGACATCGCCGCGGAGCTCGGTGACGTCGATGCCGACACCCTGGTCGCCGAGGTGGACGCCCGCTGGGGACGCCTCGGTATGCCGGCCGGCTGGGTCTCCGACCGCAAGCGCCACGAGGCGCACGGCATGGTCCGCCGGCTGGCGACCTACTTCGACGAGGCTCGAGCGGGTGGCTGGGTGCGGCTCGGTGCCGAGATCGACATGAGAGTCGTCCTCGGCAGGGCCGTGCTGAGTGGCAAGGTCGACCGCATCGAGGGCGCGCCCGACGGCACCGGCCTGCGCGTCGTCGACTACAAGACGGGCAGCAGCAAGCCCCGCGGCGAGGAGCTGGCGCGTCATCCGCAGCTCGGCGCCTACCAGCTCGGGGTCGAGAGTGGCGCGTTCGGCGAGCTGGGTGACCGGTCCGCCGGGGCCGCCCTGCTCCAGGTCGGCAAGGCCGCGTTGGTCAGGACCACCCTGCAGACGCAGGGCCCGCTGCGCGACGACGCGGACCCCCAGTGGGCATCCGACCTGGTGACGGCGACGGCCGAGGGGATGGCCGGCTCGACCTTCCGGGCGACGATCGGGGACTGGTGCAAGCTGTGCAGTGTCAGGGCATCCTGCCCGGCGCAGCCCGAGGGGCGGGTGCTCTGATGACGCACAACCCCGCAACGCAAGACCTGGCAACCCAGGACCTGGCAGCCCAAGACCTGGCGTTGCAGGGCCCGATGGCGCGGGACCTGTTGTCCGCCAAGGAGATTGCCCTCGCTCTGGGTCAGCCGGAGCCCACGACTCAGCAGGTCCAGGTCATCGAGGCGCCGATGTCGCCGCTCCTCGTGGTGGCCGGAGCCGGCTCGGGCAAGACCGAGACGATGACCGGTCGCGTCGTGTGGCTGGTCGCCAACGGTTTCGTCGAGCCTGACCAGATCCTCGGTCTGACGTTCACGCGCAAGGCCGCGACCGAGCTGGCCGAGCGCATCGGGGCCCGCCTGCGGCTGCTCCAGCAGCGTGACGTGTGGCACCCGCGCACCGACGACGCCGAGACGGGCGCCGAGGTCCTCGGCGGCACGCCCACCGTGTCGACCTACCACTCGTATGCCGGGCGGCTGGTGCGCGAGCACGCGCTGCGGCTGGGGTACGAGTCGGAGTCGCGGTTGCTGTCCGAGGCCGCCGCCTGGCAGTACGCGTCCGAGGTGGTCGCGGGCTACGACGGGTCGATGGACGACGTGCAGTTCGCCGAGTCCACCGTGACGGCGGCCGTCGTGGACCTGGCCGGCGAGATGGCCGAGCACCTCGTGGGGGTCGGTGACGTCGCGGCATACCTCGACCGGGTCCTGGACGCACTCGCCGCGCTGCCCCCGCATGCCGGGGCGCGCGGCAAGGACCTGCCCGGCGAGGTCAAGAAGATGCGCGAGCAGCTGCGGGCGCGCGCGGGCGTGCTGCCGATGGTCGAGCGCTACCTCGCACTCAAGCGCACCCGTGACGCCATGGACTTTGCCGACCAGATGGCGCTGGCCGCCCGACTCGCGATGACCTTCCCCGACATCGGCGCCATCGAGCGGCAGCGTTTCGGTGCGGTGCTGCTCGACGAGTTCCAGGACACCTCGGCCGCCCAGCTCGAGCTGCTCCGGTCGCTGTTCGTCGCGCCGGGGGAGCCGTCGCCCGTGACCGCCGTGGGCGACCCGCACCAGTCGATCTACGGGTGGCGAGGAGCCAGCGCCACCACCCTCAGCGAGTTCCGCAGCGCGTTCGGCACCGACACCGCCCTGGCTCCGGTCCTCCCGCTGGCCACCAGCTGGCGCAACGACGTGGGAGTGCTCCAGGTGGCCAACGCGGTGGCCGGTCCGCTGCGGGCGGGGTCGAAGGTCCCCGTCGACGAGCTCGTCTCGCGGGTGGGGGCCGGGCCGGGTCGGGTGGTCGCTGCCCGCGTGGAGACCGCCGGCGACGAGGCTGCGCTGGTCGCGGCGTGGCTGGAGGAGCGTCGGGTGGCTGGGGCGAAGTCGTCGGCGGTGCTGTGCCGCAAGCGGTCCCAGTTCGCTGCCCTGATCGACGCGCTCGACGCGCGGGGAATCCCCCACGAGGTCGTCGGCCTCGGCGGGTTGCTGCTCACCCCCGAGGTCGAGGACATCACCGCCTTGCTCCACGTGGTCAACGACCCCAGTCGTGGGGACCAGCTCATGCGGCTGCTCACCGGCCCCTTGTGTCGTCTGGGGGCGGCCGATCTCGATGGCCTGATGGCGTGGGCCCGTCACCAGCAGGACCTGCGGCTGGGTGTCGACGACCGCTTCGCGCCACAGGACGACGACGACGCGGAGGGCGCGGTCGCGGGGCCGGCCACGCGCGAGACCCGCGACCAGGCGCCCGACAGCTCCGACCGGGTCAGCATCGTCGAGGCCGTCGACGACCCACCGCGCCCCGGGTGGACCAGCTGGGACGGCAAGCGCCTGAGCGACGTCGGGCTGGGGCGGCTGCGCGGACTGCAGCAGGCCATCCGCCGGCTGCGGTCCCTGTCGGCGCTGCCCTTGGCCGACCTCGTCGGCGAGGCGGAGCGGGCCCTGGGCCTCGACATCGAGGTGCTGGCCCGAGAGGGCTACACACCTGCGGCGGCACGTGCCCACCTCGACGCCTTCGCGGACGTCGCGGCGACCTTCACGGTGAGCGCGGACCGGCCGAACCTCGGTGGGTTCCTCGCCTGGCTGGCGGCGGCGCTCAAGGAGGAACGCGGACTCGACAAGGGCTACATCGAGGCCTCTTCCGACGCGGTCCAGATCCTGACCGTGCACGCGGCGAAGGGCCTTGAGTGGGACGCCGTGGCTGTCCCCGGGCTCGTGGAGGGCTCGTTCCCCGCGCTGTCGTCGGCGGCCAGCCGCTCCGACGGCGAGCAGTGGCGGATGTCCTCGCCCAAGCAACGCGGCTGGATCGGCGGATTGTCCGACGGTGGCATTCCCTATGCCCTGCGGGGCGACCGCGACGGCCTTCCCCTGCTCGACTGGCAGGGGGCGTCGGACTGGAAGGCCATGGAGACCAGGGTCGAGGACTTTCTCCGTGCCGGAGGCGACCACGGCGTCGACGAGGAACGTCGGCTGGCCTACGTCGCCTTCACCCGTGCCCGGTCCGACATGCTGCTGACGGCGCCGGTGTGGACCGACGGCAAGACCCCCAAGGTCACCTCGCGCTTCCTCACCGAGGTCCTGGACGCCGAGTCGGCCCTGCCCGTCGAGCGCCTGGCGTGGGTCGAGATGCCTGACCCAGCTGTGCCCGAGGAGGCGGTGAACCCCACCGCCGCCGAGGCCGTGTCGGTCCAGTGGCCGGCCGACCCGCTCGCCCAGCGGCGTGCCGCCCTCGCCACCGGGGCCGCTGCCGTCCGGTCCGCGGTCCAGGCGCATGCCGAGGGGTCGGGCCAACCCGTCACGCCCGCAGAGCAAGGGCTGCTGCCGATGCCCGGCGCCCCGCTGCCGGTGCTCGAGGAGCTCGACCTGCTCCTCGAGGAACGCCGTCGACTGGCCCACCGTGGCGACGTCACCGTCCTCATGCCGCGGCACCTCTCGGCGTCGGCGGTGGTGGCACTCGCCCAGGACCCGTCCCGTTTCGCGTCATCCCTGCGCCGCCCCATGCCCGAACCCCCTGCTCTTGCCGCTCGACGCGGGACGGCCTTCCATGCGTGGGTGGAGCAGCACTTCGCCCAGGCCGCCATGGTCGACATCCTCGACCTGCCCGGCAGCGCCGACGACGACCCCGGTGACGACGCCGACCTTCCCCTCATGAAGGAGCGGTTCCTCGCCAGCGACTGGGCGCACCGCACGCCGGCCGAGATCGAGATCGCGGTGGAGACCGTCATCGACGGGATCGCGGTCCGGGGTCGCATCGACGCGGTCTTCCCCCGGCCGGGGGGTGGCTTCACGATCGTCGACTGGAAGACCGGCGCCACGCCGCGGGGCGGTTCCGGTGCGACCCGCGCTCTGCAGCTCGCGGCCTACCGCGTCGCCTTCGCGCGCCTGCGCGGCCTCGACCTGGAGGCCGTCGATGCGGCGTTCTACTACGCCGCCACGGGCGAGACCGTCTGGCCGGACCTGCCCGACGACGGTGCTCTCGCACAGCTGCTGCAGGGCGTGCCCGACTAGTCGTCGAGCGAGACTGCCCTGTGACGCGTTGTTACGGCCGTGGGCTGTAGCCGGGCTCGAACTCGGGTCCGGGGTCGTCGCCCTTGATGGGCTCGGGAGCTCGCAGCTCGGACACGTCGATCTCCGCCGTGACGTCGTGCTCCACCAGCTCGAACTGGGGCGCTCCCTCGTCCTCGAGTTCCGCGTTGTCCTCGAGCTCCGACTCGTCCTCGAACGGTGGCGCCCCCTCGTCCGAGTCGGACCCGTCGAGGTCGGTGTCGTCCGCATCGATGGCTTCGTCGACCTCGTCCGACCAGGACTCGCCGTCGCCGTCGCCGTCGCCGTCGCCCACGCCTTCGTCATCGTCAGCCGTCCGGCCGAACATCACCTCGACGTCGTCCTCGTCGTCGTCATCGTCCTCGACGACCGGCGGCGGCACGAGCACCGGGCTCTTGGGCCGTGCCGGTGTCAGGCCGGCCCGGCGGTAGTCGTTGGCCGCTTCCTCCTCGGCGTGCACCCGCGCGTCCAGTCGGCGCAGCGCCGAGGCGTGGCGCTCGACCTCCAACCGGTCCCCGCCGGTCACGGCGGACATGAGCTGTGACAGGGTCCGCATCTGGGCGCACAGCCGAGCCCGGGTCAGCAGGTGGATGTCAGGGCGTTCGGCGCGGGCGTGCGCATAGGCCTCCATCAACGTCTCCATCGCCCTCGGCGACGCCTGGGTGACCAGCGCGAAGAAGTCGTCCGCGGGGTCGGCGACCTTGGCGTCCTCCCAGCCCGTGAGCGCCTTGACCCGACCGGTCGACGCGTCGTCCTCGTCGTCGAAGACCACCAGCACCTGGTCGCCCGTGAGGTCGCCGTGGGTCGGAGTCGGCGCGAACCGCCAGAGCGTGACGTCCTCGAGGAGCTTCTCCCAGCGCGCCAGGAGCCCCGTCGGCACGTGTCCGGTGGCCGCCGCCCGGTCCAGCTCGCTGAGCCTTCGCGTGCGGTAGGTGTCGGCGTCGTAGGCAGGGAGCCCGGCTTCGTCGAACAGCCCGTGGTCAGCGTTGTGCAGGGCGGCGATGGCCCGCCCGAGCTCGGCGGCGACGCCGGGACCGCTCGGCAGCTGGGCGAAGTCGACGTGCTGCCCCGGCAGGTAGGGATAGATCGCGGCCCGGCCGCCCTCCTTCAGCGCAGCGAAACCCTTGGGCGTCGGCACGCTGAACGGCAGGCGTCGCGCCAGCAGGGCCAGCAGGCCGAAGGTCGACTCCATCTGGGCCGCGGCTGCCTGGCTGCGCGGTACCCGCACCACCCACCGACGGTGTTGGGTGTCCTGGACGAACGCCACGTCGTAGTGGTGGTCCGGCGCACCGGGGAGAGCCTCGACGCTCGCCGGGTCGAGGCCCGGCACGGCGGCACTCGCGAGTGCGGCGAGGAAGAGGGGGCTGCGGTCCACACGGTCACCGTATGCCGTGCGGGCGCGCCTAGGGTGGAGGCGTGGGCCTCCTGACCGAAACTCTCCCGAATCTGTCCCTCGCCCGTCCTGGCCTGGACCGCCACGCGGAGCGACGGGCGGATCCGGACCTCGTGCCGCAGCTGTTGGCCCAGCCGGCGACCCGGGTCCTGGTGGTGCGCGGTGACAAGGTCCCCGTGGTCACCCACGACGCCCCCAGTGAAGGCGCCACCGGTGACCCCGTCCTGGCGCTACGACCCCCTCTGGGGTCCGACTCGGCCGCGCTGGTCCTCTACCTCGGGCAGGACGGTGAGGGCACGGCATACCTCGCGGTGGCGGAGCCGGCCGCTCCGGAGGGCGAGGTGCCCGCGGGCGAGGAGGACCACTGGCGCTCGCTGCGCCAGATCGGGGCCGACCTGTCCGACCGCGACGCCACGATCTTCGCCACGGCGCTGGCGCTGGCGAACTGGCACGCCACCCACACCCACTGTCCGCGCTGCGGCGCCCCGACCACCCCCGTCCAGGGAGGATGGCTGCGCCGGTGCGAGCAGGACGGCAGCGAGCACTACCCGCGGACCGATGTCGCGGTCATCATGTCCGTCATCGACGACCAGGACCGGATCCTGCTGGCCCGGGGTGCGGGTTGGGGGACCGGGCGGTTCTCTGTGTTGGCGGGCTTCCTCGAACCGGGCGAGAGCCTGGCCGCGGCGGTTGCGCGAGAGGTGCACGAGGAGGTCGGCCTGGAGGTCAGCGACGTGGAGTACCTCGGGGACCAGCCCTGGCCGTTCCCGAACTCGATCATGGTCGGGTTCACCGCGCGCGCGAATGGCAGCGACCTGCGACTGCAGGAGTCAGAGATCGCCGAGGCCCGGTGGTTCACGCGCGACGAGTACCGCGAGATCCTCGCCGCGGGTCACGTCAGTGCGTCGACCCGCCTGTCGATCGCACGCCGCATCATCGAACGCTGGCTGGGCCACGACCTCGAGGACGCCGCGCCCGCCTGAGCAGGGAGTCGACGCAGGCAGGTCAGCGGGTCAGGACGCGAGCTTCTTCTTGACCTCGTGGATCGAGGGGTTCGTGGCAGAGGAGCCGTCCGGGAAGAGCAGCGTCGGGACGGTCTGGTTGCCGTCGTTGGCGTCCATCACGAACTTCACGGCCTCGGGGACGTCCTCGATGTTCACCTCAGTGAAGGCAATGCCCTCGCGACCCATCTGGGCCTTGAGACGGTTGCAGTACCCGCACCAGGACGTGCTGAACATGGTCACGGAGCCGGGGGCAGGGGACTTCAGGGCGGTGGGGCTCATGCGTCTCTTTCGAAGGTGGGGTCGCGGGTGGGGGCGGTCGCAGGGACCCGGGGGTGTGCCTGGTGGTCAACACCGACCCGGCGGCATACCTTCCGCGCAGGAGTGTGACCTCTATGACCATGATGTCCCATGCCGCAGAATCCCGCGCACGACCCCGCCCTGCTCGCCCTGGCCGCGGGGCGCAACCTCGGCACCCTGGCCGCGCTCAAGCGCGACGGCCGGCCCCAGCTCTCGATGGTCAACTTCGCCCTCGACCAGCCCGGCCCCAGTGACCCCACTGGTCCCGACAGCCCCACCGGCCCCACCGTGCGGGTGTCGGTGGTCGACGGCCGCGCCAAGGTGGCGAACCTGCTGCGCGACCCGAGGGCTTCGCTCATGGTCACCTCGCCCGACGGCTGGTCGTATGCCGTGCTCGAGGGTGACGTCGAGTTCTCGCCCGTGGCGAGGGCGCGGGACGACGAGACCGTGGAGGAGCTGGTCGAGCTGTTCCGCACGATCCGGGGAGAGGACCACTCGGACTGGGACGACTACCGGCGCGCGATGGTGCAGGACCACCGCCGGATCCTCCGGCTGCACGTGACCCGGGTCTACGGCCTGGTCCAGTAGGTCACGGCCCGGTCCGGTGGCGACGGGCGTCGGTCGCGCATGACAGGATCGCGCCGATGCCTATCCAGCCCCGCGGCATACCCGTGCACGCCTCTGCCGACGACATCCTCGACGCCCTCGACCCCGAGCAGCGCGAGGTGGCCGCGCACCCCCTGGGGCCCATGGTCGTGCTCGCGGGCGCGGGCACGGGCAAGACCCGGGCGATCACCCACCGCATCGCCTACGGCGTGCACTCCGGCGCCTACCAGGGCCAGCGCGTCCTGGCGGTGACGTTCACCGCGCGTGCAGCCGGTGAGATGCGCACCCGCCTTCGCACGCTCGGCGTCGCCGGCGTGCAGGCACGCACCTTCCACGCTGCCGCCCTGCGGCAGCTGCACTACTTCTGGCCGCAGGCGATCGGCGGCGCGGCCCCCGAGGTGATGAGCCAGAAGGCCGCCGCGGTGGCCCAGGCCGCCGCATCGCTGCGGCTCGACCTCGCGCGTGACCGCACCGCCATCCGTGACCTCGCCGCCGAGGTGGAGTGGGCCAAGGTCTCGATGCTCACCCCGGAGACGTATGCCGCGGGGGCACGCGCCGCGCGTCGCGAACCTCCCGGTCTTGACGCCACCGCCATGGCGCGCGTGCTCGAGGCCTACGAGCAGGTCAAGACCCAGCGCGGCGTGATCGACTTCGAGGACGTCCTGCTGCTCACGGTCGGGATCCTCGCGGAGCGCGACGACATCGCCCGTGCGGTGCGCTCGCAGTACCGCCACTTCGTCGTGGACGAGTACCAGGACGTCAACGCGCTGCAGCAACGGCTGCTCGACCTGTGGGTGGGGCAGCGCGACGACCTGTGCGTCGTGGGCGACCCGGCCCAGACGATCTACTCCTTCACCGGTGCGAGCCCCGCGCACCTGCTGGACTTCCAGACGCGGCACCCCAAGGCCCAGGTCGTCCGGCTGGTCCGCAACTACCGGTCGACCCCCCAGATCGTGGGGCTGGCCAACCTCGTCGTGCGTGGTCCGTCGGGCTCGATGCGCAGCAACGCCGTGCAGCTGCAGGCCCAGGGTGCCGACGGCCCGACACCGGTGCTGAGCTCCCACCCCGACGATCCGGCCGAGGCGGCAGCGGTGGCCGGCGAGATCGCCAAGCGCGTGGCCGACGGGGTCTCCCCGGCCGAGATCGCCGTGCTGTTCCGCACCAACGGACAGTCCGAGGCTTTCGAGTCCGCGCTGGCCGAGCAGGAGATCCCCTACCTCGTCCGCGGAGGGGAGCGGTTCTTCTCGCGCAGGGAGGTCCGCGACGCGATCCTGCTGCTGCGCGGGGCGGCCCGCTCGGACGACTCGTCGAAGCCGCTGCCTGAACTCGTTCGGGACGTGCTCCTCGGTGCCGGCTGGACCCGAGAGGCTCCCGGATCGGGAGGGGCTGGCCGCGAGCGGTGGGAGTCCCTGAGTGCGCTTGCCGCCCTGTCCGACGACCTGGTGGTGGCGACCCCCGAGGCGCGRCTGCCCGACTTCGTCCGCGAGCTCGACGAACGCGCAGCGGCCCAGCACGCCCCAGCAGTGCAGGGCGTCACGTTGGCCTCCCTGCACGCGGCCAAGGGGCTGGAGTGGGACGTCGTGTTCCTCGCCGGCGTCTCTGACGGCTACCTGCCGATCATGATGGCCGAGACACCCGAGGCGATCGAGGAGGAGCGGCGGCTCACCTACGTCGGGGTGACCCGGGCCCGGCGCGAGCTGCGGTTGTCCTGGTCCGGTGCGCGGACGCCGGGCGCCCGGGCCAGCCGTCGGCCGTCGCGTTTCCTCGACGGCGCGGCGAGCATCCTCGGCGACGGCGCCCGCTCCGCACCCAAGGGATCCGGCAAGGTCGGGTCCACCAAGGGCGGCCGGGGCAAGGCACTCAAGCCGGCCCTCCCCGTGCACTGCCGCACCTGCGGCGCCGAGCTGACGACGGCCGGCCAGCGGAAGACCGGTCGCTGCGACACCTGCCCCCCGACGTACTCCGAGGAGACGTTCGAGCGCCTCCGTGCCTGGCGCCTGGCAGTCGCGCGCGAGACCAGCGTGCCGGCCTACGTCGTCTTCACCGACGCGACGCTCACCGCGATCGCCGAGCGTGAGCCCACGTCCGAGGGCGAGCTGACCCAGATCTCGGGCGTCGGGGCACGCAAGCTCGGGCTCTACGGCGAGCAGGTGTTGGCCCTGATCGGGGGCGAGGACGTCGAATCTGTGCTCGAAAGTCGTTCTGCCGCAACGAATTCCGACGAATAGGCGTTCGTTCACCAATTCGTTGCAGGAAATCTCGTTAAATGCGTTGCTGCCGTCGCAGAACGTCCCCTACTCTGGACGAACACACCAACCCAGGGTGTCGCGCGCGATGCGCTGGGGTCCACGAGCAGCCGAAGGAGGGTAGGTCCCAATGGAGAACATCACGATGACGATCGACGCGACTCACATGTCCCGCGTCCGTTCCGTGTGCCCCGAGGTCGGCCGTGTCCTCCTCGCAGGCAACCGTGGATGGGTCCAGGGGACCACTGTGCCCGCGCCCATCGCCGCCCAGGTGACCACCGATGCCCCGGTTCCGACGTTCTACGTCGGCGGCTTCGGCGCCACCACCAAGGATCTTGAGTTCCGTCCCTTCGGAGACCCACCTGTCTAGGCCACCAGCCAGCAGGCCCTCTCCAAGGCCGCGGAACCCGATATCCGGGATCCGCGGCCTTTCTGTTTGTCAGAAACAGGTGTTTGCCCCACCGGTTGTTCGCCCCGGCGGTTGGCCAACAGCAGAGATTTCTTCCGCACCACCACCAGCAGGAAGAAGCACCACCAGATGAAGTTCGACACCGAAGAGAACGGGCCGGCCCCCGACCGGGGACCCGCCGGCCAGACGAAACCAGGAGAACTCGCCACCACCGTGGCGGGACGACGAGAGAGAGGTGACACCCGATGCATCTGAGCGCACTCCACGACCTGAACGAGCAGGCCGCGATCGTTGGCGCCGGCATCCCGTGTCGAGACAACGACGCCGAGATGTGGTTCGCCGAGAGCCCGGCCGACGTCGAGTTCGCAAAGTCGCTGTGCCACACGTGTCCGGCCCTGGCCGCCTGCCTTGCGGGTGCCCTCGAGCGGTCGGAGCCGTGGGGCGTGTGGGGCGGTGAGCTCTTCGTCCAGGGAGCCGTCGTCGCACGCAAGCGGCCGCGGGGCCGGCCGCGGAAGAACCCGGTCGCCGCCTGATGTCGTCCACGACGCACGTCGTGACCGGTCGGGGGAACACCGGCGGGGGCGCCGGAGAGGTGATCGCGGGGCCAGCCACAGGAGCTGGCCCCGCGGGACCGACCGTCGATCCCGCCCGCGATCCCGACCACACCACCGAATTCACCTTTTCACTCACCAGGAGTCTCACCATGTTCCAGGCCTTGTACGCCGACCTGGCGCGCGCTCATCGAAAGCGCCGCCAACGGGAGTACCAGCGCCGGCTCGAGGCGCAGGCGCAGCACGACATGCTGCTCGCCCTGCCTCGCATGCTGGCCCGGTGACCCCCGTGCCCGAACCCGCCGGGACCTTCCGCTCTGGAGGTCGTCCCGGCGGGTTCTTCATGTCCGGGGGGCCGTCGAGAGTGCACGACACGCTGACGGCTGGCCCGCGTCGTCAGCGTGTCGTGCACGCTCGACTCGTTTATCGTCCGGGCATGTCCCGCGAAGCCGTCGTCACGGCGCTGACCGCCCCCGACCTGTCCACCGTGGTCGACCTCGTGGTCTGGGTGGACGAGGGTGTCGCCCACGCCGCCAGCCACCTGGGCGTCGTGCGGTTGCACGCGGACGGCAGCCACGAGGTGGTGTCAGGCGTCGATCCCGTACCGAGCGAGGACCCGATGGCGTTCCTGCCCTACGAGGCCGAGCTCGCGGCCGCCGGTCCGCGGGTGTCCACCGACAACGCCTACCCGTATGCCGCGCAGCGGATCCTCTCGTTGTTCGGCGACCCCGACCGCAGTCCCGACGTCGCGGTCGTGCACACCCCCAGGCACTACTTCCCCGATGAGGGCGGCCACCTGGGCGAACACGGTTCGCTGGACGTGATCCAGTCGCGGGCGCCGTTGGTCATGTCCGGCCCCGGCGTCGCCAGGCTCGGCTTCGTCGACGACCACGCCCGGCTGGTCGACGTGGCCCCGACCCTGGCGGTGATGTCCGGGGTGCCGGAGGCGGACCTGCGCGACGGCAGAGGTGAGGCGCTGGACGGTCGTGTGCTCACGGCATACCTCGAACCGCTGCCCGTGGGGCAGCGGCGCAGGGTCGTCGGGATCCTGTGGGACGGTGCGCACTGCGGCGACCTGCTGCACCTCGCCGAGGCGGGGGATCTGCCCGGAGTGGCGCGGTTGGTCGAGCACGGGCTGGCGTTGCGGGGAGGTGCGGTCGCGGAGTTCCCCAGCGTGACCCTGACCAACCACACCTCGATCCTGACCGGGGTCGGACCGGGGCGGCACGGGGTGCTGGGCAACGTGTACTACGACCGGGCACTCGACGAGCAGGTCGTGCCCAACAATGCCGAGACCTGGCACCGGAGCGCAGAGTGGCTGCGTCCCGGCGTTCGGACGGTCTTCGAGATGGTGAACGACCATGTGCAGCAAGGAGATTCGCCCCGAACGGCGAGTGTGGACGAGGCGATCGACCGCGGGGCCGACTACGGGACGATGGCTCTGCTGCGCGCGGCAGGTGGGTTCGAGGCGGCGACGAACGGCATGGGCGACCTGCTGCCGGACCCGGACGCCTCGCGGTTCGTGCAGCGGGCCGAGCACCTCGAGGACGCGTACTTCCGGTGGGGTGTGCAGGTCGACGACATGGGGCTGCAGCAGATGCTCCAGCTCTGGGAGGACGCCGAGGAGGCGCCCACGCTGACCTGGTGGGCGCACGTCGTGACCGACGCCGGTCACCACGGGGGCGGCCCGAGGTCGGAGATGGCGCGGGACTCGTTGCGGCAGAGCGACGCCCGGCTGGTGGCCTTCCTCGACCACCTGGAGACCCAGGGGGTGCTCGAGGAGGTGACCTTCCTGCTGACCGCCGACCACGGGTTCGAGGGGGCAGACCAGAGCGTGACCGGTTCGTGGAAACCCGCCCTCGATGCGCTCGGCATCGCCTATCGCGACGAGGGCCCCGGCTTCGTCTACCTCCTCTGACACGGTCTACCGAGAGCCTTATCCGCCCGGTTAGGCTGGCGCGCATGGCTACGCAGATCCGGATCGCCCAGGACGAGGCTGCCGACGAGGTGCTGAGCAGCGACCCGTTCGCCCTGCTCGTCGGCATGCTGCTCGACCAGCAGTACCCGATGGAGCACGCGTTCCGGGGGCCGTGGAAGATCCTCGACCGGTTCGGCACGCTGGCGCCGGATGCGATCGCGGCGGCCGAGGCCGAGGCCTTCGCCGACCTGTGCGCGACGCCGCCTGCCATCCACCGCTATGGCCGGTCGATGGCAGGGCGGGTGCAGCAGCTGGCGACCGTGGTGCGCGACCAGTACGACGGCAGGGCCGAGACCATCTGGACCGACGCCGAGGATGCCCGCGACCTGCTGGACCGGCTCAAGGCGCTGCCCGGTTTCGGCGACCAGAAGGCCCGCATCTTCGCAGCGCTCGTGGCCAAGCAGCTCGACGTGCGACCGGCGGGCTGGCAGGAGGCGATCGGCCCCTACGCCGAGGACGGCTCCTACCGCTCGGTGGCCGATGTCGTGGACGCCTCGTCCCTGGCCAAGGTGCGCGAGTTCAAGCAGGCCGCCAAGGCAGCCGCCAAGGCCAAGGCCGCCACCGTCGCGAAGAAGTAGCCGTGGCCGAATCCGTCGCGGCCCACGAGCAGCCACCGGTCTGTGCCACCTGCGGCACCACAGCGCCAGATGCGTCGCTCGCCGCGATCACGTGGACTCGTGGCGTCGAGAACGGTCGCGACACGTGGACCTGCGACCGCTGCAGCCGCGAGCACCTGCGCAGCATCGAGGGCAAGCTCGACTCCGCCTGGTGGTGAGCTGGGTCGTCTCCCACTTCGGGCCACTGGTATGCCGCGTCAGGGCCGAATCCCGTCCGAGACCCAGCATGCGTGGCCAGGAGTGCGGGGAGGCCGCGACTTCTGGCCAGCCGTGCGGCACGGAAGCGGCGCAATCGGGGTCGCGTGCGGCATACCTGGCCAGAAGTGCGGAAAGCCGCGGGGTCAGGCGACGGGCGGGGGGAGGTGCCGCAGCTGCATACCGGGCATGTGGTCGACCACGATCTGGCGCGCAGGCACGGTGCCACCGAGCTGGCACAGCACCCCGATCCCGCCCAGCCAGACCCGGTGGATCAGCAGGTAGGACGGCGGCAGGTTGAGCTTCATCCCCACCAGGAACTCGGGCCGCCGGATGTCGTTGACGTGCGCTGCGACCCCCCGCAGCCACGGGCGGCTGAAGGTGAACTCCGCGTGCGTCAGGGGCTCGATGAACGGTTGGAGGTACTCGAGCAGCGCCTCGGCGTCCAGTGACATGGACGGCTTGATGAACCCCTCGGAGCGCAGGCCCTTCTCCAGCTCGGGCGCCTCGGACCGCAGGGCCGCGCTCACGAGCGAACCCATTGCGGGCGGCAGTCCCGAGGGCAGCCGGTTGACGGCGCCGTAGTCGATGACGCCGAGCCGTCCGTCGTCCAGGAGCCGGAAGTTGCCCGGGTGGGGGTCGGCGTGCAGCAGCCCCGCGCGAGCCGGGCCCACCAGCAGGAAGGCCATGTAACGGGCCGAGGCGGCATTCCGCTCTTCCGGCGTGCCCGACGCCACGATCTGGGACAGCGGAGTGCCGTCCATCCACTCGGAGACGATGACGTGCTCGCTGTTGACGAGGACGTCGGGCACCGCGAAGTGCGGGTCGCCGCGGAACGCCTTGGCGAAGGTGCGCTGGTTGGCCGCCTCGAGGTTGTAGTCGAGCTCCTCGCTCATCCGCGACTTGAGCTCGTCGGTGATCGGCTTGATGTCCATGCCGGGGATCCAGCCGCCGGCCAGGCGAGCCACCCGCGCGAGCTGGTTGAGGTCGGACAGCAGTGCCTTGCCGGCGCCGGGGTACTGGATCTTGACGGCCACCTCGCGCCCGTCCCGCCAGACCGCCTTGTGCACCTGACCGATCGAGGCGGCAGCCGCTGGCTTGTCCTCGAACGACTGGAACTTCGCCGTCCGCCAGCGCGGCCCGAGCTCCTCGGCGAGCACCTTGTGGACCGTGGCCGTGGGCAGCGGTGGCGCCGCCTCCTGCAGCTTCGTGAGGGTGGCGCGGTAGGGACCGGCCATCTCCTCGGGCAGCGCGGCCTCCATGACCGACATCGCCTGCCCGAACTTCATCGCCCCGCCCTTGAGCTCGCCGAGCACCTTGAACAGCTGCTCGGCCGTGCGGGCCTGGAGCTCGGCCGCGACGGCCTCGGCGGGCTTGCCCCCGACCCGCTTGCCGAACCCCATGGCGGTCCGCCCGGCGAAGCCGAGGGGCAGGCTGGCCAGACGGGCCGTGCGGGTGACGGCGCGGCGGGGGATCTCGTTCACCCGGCCATTCTCGCCTGTGCGGGGGTGTCGACGCGGGCGGGTCGCCCAGACGCGTCGGATCCGGCCCCGCAGCCGCACCGCGGGTGCACCTCCCACTGCCGCTGGCGCACCCGCGGCCACGGCAGCGAAACCTCCAGTGAACGCCCCACCGGAAGCACCTGACCATCGAGCACCGCGAGGGCCACCATCGCCGTCATGGACGTGGCCAGCCCCACGAGGGTGGTCTCGCCGCTGACCTCCGTGCCGGCGCCGACCCGGGCCGGAAGCAGCTGGCCGAGCAGGGCCGGCCACCCGGGGTCGCGGTCCGCGCGGGCGAGGTCCAGGCACCGCAAGCACGGCCCGTGCGGCACGACGACCGGCCCCACCACGGCCTCCAGCCCGTGCAGCACCACGGGCACGACCGGTATGCCGCGGGCTCGCCACGGACTCGCGGCCGCCGGATCGAGGGCGCAGCTACCGACCAGGACGACGAGCGCGGGCGCGGTCGGGCCGCCCCGTCCGGTGAGCGACGGCGTGAGCGACTGCTCCCAGTCGTCGGCCACCTCGAAACCCTGTCGTACGGTGCCCACCCCGGCGTGGCGCAGCTCGGCGGCCACCGCGGACGGCAGCTCTCCCCGTCCCACGACGAACAGGTGAGCAGCGCGGCGCCTGGCCAGCGCGGCATACCCCTGCAGTGGTGGCGTGGCGGTGCGCAGCAGCGCCTGGGCATCGTGGGTGAGCAGGGCACGTACTGGTGGCGGCAGCGAGACGGGGTCACCGGCCTCGACGACCAGCCCGTGCCCGAGGAGCAGGTCCAGGAGGTCCTGCCCGGCGGGGGAACGCAGCACCGTGGGCACCTCGCGGGTGCCGTCGAGCGACTCGAGGGCGGACACCTCGTCCTCGTGCAGCCCGTCGAGGACGACCGCGTGGTCCGGGTCGGTGCCGAACTGCACGCATCCGGCGCCCCGCCGGAACACCGGCCACAGGGTCCTGAGGAGGGGTCGTCCGGTCACGCGGCCCAATCTCGCACAGCCGCAGGGGCCGGCCGCCGGTCATCCACAGGGTTGCGGGAGGTGCGGGCAGTCATGGCCGTGCGCCCGGGGAATGCCGCGAGGGGCGGACCCGACCGAAGTCGGACCCGCCCCTCGCGATGGAAAGCCTGGTGTCAGGCCTTGCCGAGAATGCGGTTCAGGTTGGTGCCGCACACGGGGCAGACGCCCTTGGCCATACGACGGCCGTTCGTCTCCACGACGCGGCCCTCGGCCTCGCGCTTCTCCTTGCACTTCACGCAGTAGAACTCGCCTTTGTAGGTCTCTTCAGCCATCGCCATGTCTCCTCTTGTTCACGGCACACGGTGCGCCGTCGGACTTCGGCCAAACTTAGACCATGCTGAGCACAAAATGGCGCAAGGGGGGCCTGTGCGTCGTGCTCAGGGCCCACCCCTAGTCTTCGCCCCATGAGCGCACAGCCGTGGTGGGAGACCGAGCTCGACGACCTCGGAGTCGAGCTGCGAGAGGCCTCGGGCCGTCGAATCGCGGTGGTGACACTCGACTTGCCGGAGCGTCGCAACTCGATGAGCACCGCCATGACCGCGTCATGGGTGAGGCTCATGGGGTTGCTGCGCACGGATGAGGCGCTCGCGGCCGTCGTCGTGACCGGCGCGGCCCCCGCCTTCAGTGGTGGTGGTGACCTGTCGTGGATCGTCAAGGACCCTGACGCGTCGGTCAGCGAGCTGCGCGCGCGCATGCTCGCCTTCTACCGCTCGTGGCTCTCGATCCGCGACCTCGAGGTGCCCACGATCGCGGCCGTGAACGGCGCGGCGATCGGTGCCGGCTGCGCCGTCGCCCTCGCCTGTGACATCCGGTATGCCGCCGCTGACGCCCGTCTGGGCGTGCCGTTCACCTCCTTGGGGCTGCACCCGGGCATGGCGACGACCTGGTCGTTGCCCAACATCGCCGGGCTCGCCGTGGCCCGCGACCTGCTGCTCACCGGTCGCGTCGTGACGGGCACCGAAGCCGTGGGACTCGGTCTCGTGTCCCAGGCGCTGCCGACCGACGAGGTGCTCCACGAGGCGATCCTCGCGGCCGAGCGCATCGCGGCCGCAGCGCCGGTCGCCACGCGGCTGACGTTGCAGGCTCTGCGCGACGGCGGGCACGCGACGTTCGAGGACGCGCTCCAGTGGGAAGCCCTGGCGCAGGCGGTCACGCTCGCCACCGACGACCTGCACGAGGGGATCGCAGCGGCGGCGGCCAAGCGGCGACCGACCTTCCACGGCCGCTGACCTCCGCCCACCCGCGACTTCTGGCCACTGGTGGCGGATCCCGCGGCCATTCCGGGGGGTTGGTGCGGCACGGCTGGCCAGAAGTCGCCGTAGCCCCGGACTTCTGGCCACTGGTGCCGGATCCCGCGGCCATTCCGGGGGGTTGGTGCGGCACGGCTGGCCAGAAGTGGGGGAGGGACGCGCCGGCGCGGCCGTGACTAGGGTCGGGCGCATGGACTTCTCCCTGTCACCCCGTGCCACCGACCTGCGCGACCGCGTCCGGGCGTTCGTCGACACCGAGGTCGAACCCGTCGAGGCCGGCGTGCACGCCGAGATCCTCAGCCGGCGTGAGAGCGGCGGCGACCCGTGGACCCCGTCGCCGGTCATCAAGGAGCTCCAGGCCAAGGCCCGTGCCCAGGGGTTGTGGAACCTGTTCCTGCCCAAGGAACACGCCGGCCGCTATGCCGCGGACTTCGGGACCGACGGCGGCGAGGGTCTGTCGAACGTCGACTACGCGCCCGTGGCCGAGGCGATGGGCCGCTCGGCGCTGGCACCCCTCGTCTTCAACAGCAACGCCCCCGACACCGGCAACATGGAGGTGCTCCTGAGGTACGGCTCGCCCGACCAGCAGCGCGAGTGGCTGGAGCCGATGCTCGACGCGCGGATCCGCAGCGCCTTCTGCATGACCGAGCCCGACGTCGCCTCCTCCGACGCGACCAACATGGCCGCGACCGCTGTGGTCGAGGGTGACGAGGTGGTCGTCAACGGGCGCAAGTGGTTCTCCACCGGGATCGGCAACCCGGAGTGCAAGATCCTCGTCTTCATGGGGCTGTCCGACCTCGGCGCCGACCGGCACTCGCGCCACACCATGGTCCTCGTGCCGCGCGACGCCCCCGGCGTCAGGGTCGAGCGGATGCTCTCGACGATGGGCTACTACGACGAGCCGCTCGGCCATGGGGAGGTGTCCTTCACCGACGTCCGCGTCCCCGTCGCCAACATCCTGCTCGGGCAGGGCCGCGCCTACGAGATCGCCCAGGGACGACTCGGACCGGGGCGCGTCCACCACTGCATGCGGACCATCGGCCTGGCCGAGCGATCCCTCGAGCTGGCGTGCCAGCGGGCCCTGTCGCGCACCGCGTTCGGCAAGCCCATTGCCAGGCTCGGGGGCAACCTCGAACGCATCGCTGACGCCCGCATCGCCATCAACCGCTCGCGCCTGCTGGTCATGCACGCGGCGTGGCTGCTCGACCAGGGCATGTCGACCGAGGCGTTGTCGGCCGTCAGCGAGATCAAGGTCGAGGTGCCGGCCATGGCGCTCGACGTGATCGACCTCGCCGTCCAGCTGCACGGCGGCGCCGGCATGACCACGGACTTCCCCCTGGCCGCGGCCTGGGTGGGGGCCCGGTCGCTGCGGCTCGCCGACGGCCCCGACGAGGTGCACCGCAGCGTGGTCGGCCGGATCGAGCTGGACAAGCACCAGTGAGTGCCGTGGCCGGCGCCAGGCCGGTGCGCTCCGAGGACGCCTTCGACGTCGACACCGCCGTTGCGTGGCTGCGCACCCACACCGACCCCAGGTATGCCGCAGGGCTGGCTGGGCGGCCGGAAGTGCTCCAGTTCTCGGGGGGTGCGTCCAACCTGACGTATCTGCTGCGGTTCCCCGACCTCGACCTCGTGCTCCGTCGGGGTCCCAGCGGCACCAAGGCCAGGGGCGCCCACGACATGGGCCGCGAACACCGGATCCAGTCAGCGCTGGCACCCGTCTTTCCTTATGTCGCAACGATGGTCGCGTTCTGCGACTCCCCGGAGGTCATGGGGGGCGACTTCTACGTGATGGAGCGTCTCGTCGGCACGGTGCCGCGACGCGAGATGCCGGTGGAGCTGTCGCCTGACCAGGCCGGTCGGCTGTGCCAGTCCATGCTCGACGTCCTCGTGGAGCTGCACTCCGTCGATGCAGCGGCATGCGGGCTGGTCACCCTGGGCAAGGGCGAGGGCTACGTCCGACGCCAGGTCGAGGGCTGGTCGGCGCGCTACCGCAAGGCACACACGTCCGGTCAGCCCGACCTCGAGCACGCCATGGTCTGGCTCGACGAGCACCAGCCTGCCGACGTGCGCAGCGGCGTGATCCACAACGACTACAAGCTCGACAACCTCGTCCTGGCACCGGACGACCCGACCCGGATCGTGGGCATCTTCGACTGGGAGATGGCCACGATCGGCGACCCGCTGATGGACCTCGGCGCGGCCCTCGCCTACTGGGTGCAGGCCGACGACGACGAGGACTTCCAGGCCTTCCGTCGAGTGCCGACCCACCTGCCGGGGATGCTGACGCGCGAGCAGCTGATCGCCGGCTACTGCGAGCGGATGGACGTCGCCGTCACCCCCCGGCAGGCGCTGTTCTACCAGGCCTACGGCGTCTTCCGGCTCGCGGTCATCGCCCAGCAGATCTACTACCGCTACGCCAACGGTCAGACCACCAACGAGGCCTATGCGGTGTTCGGGCCGGCCGTCCAGATCCTCGACCGACGGCTGCGCAAGCTCCTCACCTGACGCGGGGACGGCGCGGATCACCGGAGTTGTCGGCGTGCTCGCCTATCGTGGTGGGTATGGGGAGCAACGACGTCGAGGTCCGTCGCAGCCGCAAGCGCCGCCGCACCGTGAGTGCCTACCGCGAGGACGGGCGCACGATCGTGCTGATCCCTGCCCGGTTCACCAAGGCCGAGGAGCAGCAGTGGGTCGCCACCATGCTCGACAAGCTGGCCAAGGGTGACAAGCGCCGGCGCCCGAGCGACGCCCAGCTGCGCACCCGCTCGGTCGAGCTGTCGCAGCGTTATCTGGATGGCCGGGCCCGACCGAGCAGCATCCGCTGGGTCACCAACCAGAACTCCCGGTGGGGTTCCTGCACGCCGTCCGACGGCACGATCCGGATCTCCACCCGGGTCAAGGGCATGCCGGGCTTCGTCCTCGACTACGTCATCCTGCACGAGCTGGCCCACCTGCTCTCACCGGGCCACGGCCCGGACTTCTGGGCGCTGCTCGAGGGGTACCCGCGACTCGAGCGCGCGCGCGGCTACCTCGAGGGTGTGGCGGCGACGGCCGGTCTCGACCTGTCCGACGGCGAGACCGACACCGACGAGCTGGGCCAGGCCGCCCTGGACTTCGGTCCCAGCGACTGACCCGCGACGTCGGGGCCTTCCAGGGGGCAACCCCTAGGTGCCCAGCACCCGTCTGGCTGCCTCGGCCAGCGGTCGGATCTCGCCCGCGCTCGCGTCGGGGAGCCCGTCCACCGGCCACCAGGCCACGTCGAGGGACTCTTCGCTCACGGCATACGCGTCCTCGTCGCGGGCCACGCCGACATATCTGAGGTCGAGGTGTTCGCTGCACCGACCGAAACCCGCGGCCAGCAGCGCGTGCCGGTCGAGGTGGACGAGCTCGGGATGCAGCACGAGGTCGGCGATACCCGACTCCTCGCGGGCCTCTCGGGTCGCCGCCCCGAGCACCGAGTCGTCGCCGGGCTCGAAATGGCCGCCGAACTGAAGCCAGAGACCGGCCTTCGCGTGCAGGGTGAGCAGCACCTTGTCGAGAGAAGCGCTGAGCACCAACGCACTCGCCGTGAGGTGGGCCGGTGGGCCCTGCTTCCACAAGGCGTCCGGGTGCGCCTCGCAGTGGGCGAGCAGCTCGACCCTCAGCCGGTCCTGCTCGGCGTCGGGTGCCTGCCACCCCTCCAGCACCCGTCGGGCGTCAGCCCGGAGCGCAAGGTATGCCGTGGGCACGCGCGTCGGCGGCGCCGTCACCGTCCGTCCTCGTCGGGGGAGTCCGGGCCGTCGTGCGGGCCGTCGGTCGGCTGCGCACCGCCGTTGGCCTCTCCCTCGGCGAGGAGCTGGTCGAGGGCGGCGTCGAGGTCGGCGCTGTCGGACGTGCCGTAGCGCTCGACGTAGCCGAGGGGGTCGTCGAGGTCCGCGCCGGTGGGCGCGACATCGGGGTGGCCCCAGGCGCCGTCGCGTCCGGCGGCCCCGTGCCTGGCCTCGAGGGCGGCCCACAGGTTGGCGGCGTCACGCAGCCGCCGTGGCCGCAGCTCCAGTCCGACCAGTCCGGCGAAGGCCTTCTCTGCCGGACCCCCGGTGGCCCGCCGGCGTCGCACGGCTTCGCCCAGGGCGGCCGCTTGTGGCAGGTGCTGGCGGGTGGTGCGGTCGGCGACGACGTCGACCCAGCCCTCGACGAGGGCGAGGTAGGTCTCGAGTCGGGCCAGCGCCGCGCGTTGCGCGGGACTGGGGTCCGGGCGGAAGAGCTGGTCCTGGAGCGCTGCCTGCAGGGCGTTCGCGTCGCTGGCGTCGACGGATTCCAGCGCCGTCTCGATCCGGTCGGTGTCGATGCTGATGTCGCGGGCGTAGTCGCGGACGGCCGCCACCAGCTGTGGCCCGATCCACGGGACCTCGGAGAACAGCCGGACCCGCGCAGCCTCGCGGACGGCGAGGTAGATGCGGACCTGGTCGAGGTCGACGCCGAGTCCCTCGGCGAAGGCCTCGACGTTGGCGGGGAGCAGGGCCACCGACCGGTCGGGCACGAGCGGCAGACCGACCTCGGTGCCGCTGACGGTCTCGGTCGCGAGGGCGCCCACGGCCTGGCCGACCTGCAGCCCGAACATCGCACCGCTCATCTTGGCCAGCATCGGCTCCATCTGGCCGAGCATCGCCGCGGGGTCCATTCCCGCGGGCAGGATCCCCTCGGGGAGGGCGCCCTCGCCGAGCTGCTGGAGCTGGGCGCGCATGGCGTCCCCGACGGCCCGCCCGACGCCTTCGGCGACCGGCTCCACCAGCGTGCGCCAGGTCGGCATGGTCGCCTCGACCCATTCGGCCCGGCTCCAGGCGTGGGTCGTGATGCCGGGTGCCTCGAAGGAAGTCACCTCGTCGAGCCAGAGCTCGGCGACCTGGACGGCCTGGTCGAGCTGGCGGCGGGCCGCGTCGCCGACCACGGCATCGCCCGCCTCGGACACCGTCTTGCGGGCCGTGTCGGTCGCGAGGGTGAGGTTGAAGGCGTCGGTGTCGGTGCTGGCGAACATGGACTGCATCTGGCCGACCATCATCTGGAGCATGGCGGGGTCGACCTGGTCGATGCCCATGTCCTTGAGGGCCTTGGCCATGTCAGGGTCCACCTCGCCCCCGGTGAGCCGGGCCAGCACGGCCTCGATCTCGGGCGACAGCCCGGAGCCCGAGGAGGAGTCGTCGGACGTGTCGTCCGGCTCGTCACGCGGGTCGCGTGAGTCACTGGGGTCATGGGGGTCTGGGTCGTTGCGGTCACGGGGAAGGTCGGGCACAACTGCTCCTCAGCGGTTCTGAGAGGATGGTCTCTCACTAGACAACCACGCGGAGGCCACAGTGAGTTCCCCCGGGCGGGCTGGACGGGACGCCGTTCGCTCGCGGCGTAGCGCCATCGACGTCGCGGTGATCGGCACGGCCGGTCCTGCCAGTCGTGCGGTGTTGCGCGCGCTGGTCTCGGCGGCTGCCCGGGGGTCCACCACGGCTCGGCCGGGCGGTGCTGTCGGTGAGGCGCGCATCGGTGCCGTCGTCGCGGTCGACACGGAGCCACCTCCGGTCGGTGGGGTGCAGTTCCGCTACGCCGACCCTGGCGAGCCGAGCCTGGTGAAGGCGCTCGCGGGAGTCCACGCCGCGGCATACGTGGCGGCGAGCACCAACCTGGCACGCGACCTGGCGATGGGCACGCGGTCGCGCCGCGAACGCAGCCTTCGGGTCGCCCAGACGGTCATCACCGCCGCCGCGGCCGCGGGGGTCCGCCACCTGGTCGTCGTCACGTCGGCGCAGGCCTTCGGGGCGCTGGCCGACAACCCGGTGCCGCTGGAGGACGACGCGCCGCTGCGCGCGCCCTCGGACGGGGGACAGGTCGGTGACCTGATGGACGTCGAGCAGCTCATTCGCGTGGCCCGCGACGTGCACCCGGGACTGGCCATCACGGCGGTGCGGCCCGCAGCCCTCGTCGGCGCCGGCGTGGACACCGTCGTCACCCGCCACTTCGAGGCACCCCGGCTGCTGATGCTGCGGGGCGCCGAACCCGCGTGGCAGTTCTGCCACGTCGACGACCTGGGCTCGGCAATCGCCCTCGTGATGGCTCAGGGGCTCGCCGGCGACGTCTCGGTCGGTGCGCCGGGCCACCTGGCGCAGGCCGACCTCGAACGCCTCACCGGCATGCGCAGGGTCGAGCTCGGCATGGTGGCGGCGATGGGAACTGCGGACCGCCTGCACCGCGTTGGGGTGTTGCCGGCACCCGCCAGCGACCTTGCCTTCGTGGCTTTCCCCTGGGCAGTGTCTGCCCGCACTCTGCTGGGTCGCGGCTGGGTGCCGGTCCACGACAACGAAACCTGCGTCGGCGTGCTGCTGGACACCATCCGGGGTTCGCACGCAGTGGCGGCCCGCAGACTGGACCGCAAGGATGCCGCTCTCGGGGCGGCCAGCGCCGCGGTGGCCCTGGTGGGCACGGCAGCAATCATGCGGCGACGCCGCAGGAAAGGTTCGACGGCATGACCGACCCGGTCCCAGAGCTCGACAGCGAGCCCACGGTGGTGCTCAGCGACGTCCGCGACGAACCCCTGAGCGTCGACGAGGTGCTCGCCCTCGTGCAGCACCCCCAGTGCGGGGGCATCGCTCTGTTCGTGGGCGTCGTGCGCGACCACGACCACGGCGCGCCGGTGTCGGCGCTCGACTACTCGGCCCACCCCAGCGTGGTCGAGACGCTGGAGCGGGTATGCCGCGAGGTCGCCGCGCGCCACCACGTCGCCCGCCTCGCGGCGGTGCACCGCGTCGGGCACCTCGAGATCGGCGACCGCGCCGTGGTGGCGGCGGTCTCGGCTCCGCACCGCGGCGAGGCGTTCGAGGCCTGCCGTGACCTCATCGACACGCTCAAGGGGACGGTGCCGATCTGGAAGCACCAGCTGTTCACCGACGGCAGCGACGAGTGGGTGGGGCTGCCGTGACCGGGCCCCACCAGCAGCACTCCCCGCCGGAGGAGCACGCAGCGGACGAGCACGCACCCGATGACCAGACCCCGGTGGGTGTTCCGCTCGACGATGATCCCTACCGGCTCAGCCGACGGTCCACCGTGGCCCTGGTCGGCTTCTTCCTGCTGATCGCCCTGGGGGCCCTGTCGACCATGGTCGGACTGCCCTATGTCGTGATGAAGCCCGGACCGATCACCAACACCCTCGGCACGCTCGACGGCAAGCAGCTGATCACCGTCTCGGGCGCCCAGACCTTCCCGACCCGGGGAGCGCTCGACTTCACCACCGTCCGCGTCGTCGGCGGCCCCGGCTACCGCGTGACCGTGTGGAACCTGCTGGCGGCCGCCATCGACCCCAGTGAGGCCGTCGTCGACGAGGAGCTGTACTTCCCCAAGGGCGTGACGGACAAGCAGGTCGAGGAGGAGAGCACCGCCGAGATGATCGACTCCCAGCAGGAGGCCGTGGCGGTGGCGCTGAAGGCCCTCGGCACCAAGGTCGTCGAGCACGTCGTGATCGGCCAGGTCGCCAAGGACGCGCCGTCCGCGGCTCTGCTGAAGGCCGGCGACGAGATCGTCACCATCGACGGCAAGCCGGTGGCCGACTCGGACGCGGTGCGTGCCGGCGTCGGCGCGCACAAGCCGGGGGAGAGGGTGGCCCTGGGGTTGGTCCGCGGCGGCAAGCCGCTCACGGTCCAGGCCCAGACGCGCGAAGCCGACGGTCGCGCCACGGTCGGTGTCTTCCTCGGCATCCGGTTCGAGTTCCCGATCGACGTCAAGATCAACGCCGGCAACGTCGGAGGCCCGTCGGCCGGGACGATGTTCTCCCTGGCCGTCTACGACACGCTCACGCCCGGCCCGCTCACCGGTGGGCAGAAGATCGCCGGCACGGGCACGATCAACGCGGCCGGCCAGGTGGGCCCGATCGGTGGCATCCGGCAGAAGCTCGTCGGCGCCCACGACGGCGGTGCCACGTGGTTCCTCGCTCCCGCGGACAACTGCGACGAGGTCGTGGGCCACATCCCCGACGGACTGCGCGTGGTCAGGATCGCGACCTTTGACGAGGCCAAGAAGGCAGTCGAGGCCATCGCCGACAAGCGCGCCAGCTCCCTGCCCACCTGCACGAAGTAACGGCAGGGGTATGCCGCGGGGCCGGCTCAGCCCTGGAGCGTCGCCCTGAGGGCGTGGACCAGACCGGGCGCGATCTGGTCGCCGAGGGCGACCTTGTCGTCGCTGTCGTTGGCGCGCTGGCGGAGCAGGCAACGGCTCTGACCGTCACGGGTGACGGCGACGAGCAGCCGGACGTCCTGGCGGCCAGGGTGGGACGCCAGCGCGTCGACGGCCGACTCCGTGTGGGCGGGCAGGTCGCGCTCGGCCTCCGGGGGCACGACGATGCGCTCGACGGCCAGGGCGGCGCCCACGACGCTGTCCGGCCACGCGATCCCCCCGAGCAGGCTCTCGAGGTTCGAGGTCGGCGGCAGGTCTTCCTGCTCGATCGCACTCAGGGCGCCCTCGGCCAGGTCGGAGCCACGCATCTGGGTGCGCAGGTGCGGCTCGCGCTCGAGGAGCTCGGCCGTGGGGACGAGTGCGAACAGCCGCGGGTTCTGGTCCCACCCGGAGGCAGCGACGTGGCGTTCGGTGTCCAGTGCGGCGATGGACAACGGGTCGGCGACGGGCTGGGAGTTCTGGCTCACGCGCCCATGGTGCCCCATGGCGCGTGGTGGCCGGCCACGCGGCATACCCAGGGGTTGCACAGCTGGTGCCGAAGCGTGTCCAAGGTGAGCGTGGGAACCACTGGGGCGGTCGGTAAGTTGGACCCACTACAGCAGGCGGCCCCGCTGGGCGGTCGCACGGCAGATCGGGCGTGGCGTGAGTTCTTCTGAATGGTTCGGCCAGGGCGAGTCGGGCGCCGAGGGCTCCCGTCCCGAGGGCACTCCGCGCGGGGCAGGGGCGGGAGGAGGCGCTCGCCGCCCTCCGCAGCTGTCCTTCGGCAGACGGCGTGGGCCCCTGGTCCCGACCGTCGTGATCCTGGTGGTCCTGGGGTTCGTCGTGTCGATCATGGCGTCCTTGTGGACCGAGGTGCTGTGGTTCGACTCGGTCGGCTACGAGGGTGTCTTCGTCACGCAGCTCACCACCAAGATCCTGCTGTTCGTCGTGGGCTTCGTGCTGACCGCGGGAGTGGTGGCGTCGAGCCTGCTGATCGCCTACCGCACCCGACCGATCTACGCGCCGGTGACGCCGCAGCAGCAGAGCCTCGACCAGTACCGCGAGGCGATCGAGCCCTTGCGCAAGATCGCCATGTTCGCCATCCCCGGCATCCTGGGCCTGCTGGCGGGCACTGGTGCGGCAGGGCAGTGGAAGACGTTCCTGTTGTGGCGCAATGGCGTCCAGTTCGGCAGCCAGGACGCGCAGTTCCACCGCGACCTGTCCTTCTTCGTCTTCACGCTGCCATGGGTGCAGTTCCTGCTGGGCTTCCTCACGATGGTGCTCGTGATGGCCACGCTGGCCGCCGCGTTCACGCACTACGTGTACGGCGGGCTGCAGATCCAGGCGCGGGCGGAGCGCACCTCGCGGGCGGCGCGGACCCATCTGGCCATCCTCGTCGCGGCGCTGGTCCTGGTCCGGGCGGCCACCTACTGGTTCGACCGCTATGCGCTCGCGACCAAGGACTCACCGCTGCTGACGGGCATCCGCTACACCGATGCCCACGCGGTGCTGCCGACCAAGGCGATCCTCGCCGTGGCCGCGCTCATGACCGTCGGTCTGTTCATCGCCTCCATCTGGACCCGCTCCTGGCGGCTCCCCGTGGTCGGCGTCGCCCTGCTCGTGATCACCTCGATCGTCGTCGGGAGCATCTACCCCGGGCTCTACCAGCGGTTCAAGGTCAAGCCCTCGGAGAAGTCCCTCGAGCAGGTCTACATCGACCGCAACATCAAGGCGACCCGCGCGGCCTACGGCATCGCGAACGTCGACACCGAGGGCTACACCGCGACGACGGAGGCGAGCCCCGGTCAGCTGCGCGACGACGCGGAGACCATCCCGGGCATCCGCCTGGTCGACCCCATCGTGGTCTCCCCGACGTTCAAGCAGCTCCAGTCGGTGAAGTCCTACTACGCCTTCCCCGATGCCCTCGACGTCGACCGCTACAACATCAACGGCAAGGTCAACGACACCGTCGTGGCAGTCCGCGAGCTGGACCTCGACGGCCTGCCGCAGAACCAGCGCAACTGGCTCAACGACCACACGGTGTACACCCACGGGTTCGGTGTGGTGGCGGCCTACGGCAACCAGCGCGGGGCTGACGGCCAGCCGGTCTTCTACGAGCAGAACATCCCCCAGATGGGTCCGCTGGGACAGTTCGAGCCGCGGGTCTACTTCGGCGAGCAGTCGCCCACCTACTCCATCGTCGGCAGTGCCGCCGGTTCCAGGGCGCGTGAGTTCGACTACCCCGACGGCAGCGCAGCCGGACAGAAGAACAACACCTACACCGGCAAGGGCGGGGTGCCCCTCACGTCCTTCCTGCGCAAGTCCGCCTATGCGATGAAGTACCGCGAGCTCAACTTCATGCTCTCCGACGCCGTCAACGACAAGAGCCGGCTGCTCGACCACCGCGAGCCGATCGACCGCGTGCAACGGGTCGCGCCCTGGCTGACCCTCGACGGCAACCCCTATCCGGCCGTCGTCGACGGGCGGGTGCAGTGGATCGTGGACGGCTACACCACCACGGCCGACTACCCCTACTCACGGCTGACCGAGATCGACAGCGCCACGTCCGACTCGACCACCGCCACCTCGCAGTCGGTGCGCCCCATCGGCACCGGTCAGGTCAACTACATCCGCAACTCGGTGAAGGCCACCGTGGACGCCTACGACGGCTCGGTGAAGCTGTACTCGTGGGACGACAAGGACCCGCTGCTCAAGGCGTGGTCCAACGCGTTCAAGAACACGGTGCTGCCCATGAGCGAGATCAGCGGCGACCTCATGTCGCACCTGCGTTACCCCGAAGACCTCTTCAAGGTGCAGCGCACGATGCTCAACCGCTACCACGTGACCGATGCCGACTCCTTCTACGGCGCGGGTGACTTCTGGGAGGTGCCGGAGGACCCGGCCCAGGAGGGCAACGTCGACCAGCCGCCCTACTACCTCACGCTCAAGATGCCCGACCAGAGCGGAGCACGCTTCTCGCTGACGACGACGTTCAAGCCGATCGGCGACCGGCAGGTCCTGTCCGGCTTCCTCGCTGTCGACGCGGATGCGGGTTCCACCGACGGCAAGCGCAGCGACGACTACGGCACGCTGCGGCTGCTCACCCTGCCCAAGGACAGCCAGGTGCGAGGGCCGGGTCAGGTGCAGAACGACATCAACTCGTCGAACGTCACCTCGCCCGACTCGACCCTCAACCTGAGCCAGTTCCTCAACAACGCGCGACAGACGGGGTCCCAGGTCACCCTGGGCAACCTGCTCACGCTCCCTGTCGGCGGTGGGCTGCTGTACGTCCAGCCGATCTACGTGCGGGCCCAGGGCACCTCGGCGTTCCCGCTCCAACGGGCCACCGTCGCGGCGTTCGGCGACAAGCTCGCGTGGGCCTACACGCTCGACGGCGCCCTGGACGGCCTGTTCGGCGGCAACTCCGGGGCCAGCGCGGGCGACTCCGGCTCGACGCCGACCACGCCGCCCACCACCGGTGGCGGCACGCCGACGACACCGACCACGCCACCACCGGCTGACGCGGCCGCGCTGGCGAAGGCGCTGGCCGACATCCAGACGGCCTACGACGCGGGGCAGAAGGCGCTCAAGGCAGGTGACTTCGCGGCATACGGCACGGCCCAGAAGCAGCTCGCCGACGCCATCGCGCGCGCTGTGGCCGCCGCCCCGAAGGGCGGGTCGGTGACGTTCACTCCCACGCCGTCATCGAGCACCACGACACCGGCGCCGACCGCGACGTCGACTCCCTAGGGGTCTCGTCCGACCTCGGTGCGGCCCGATTTGGTTCTGGCGCAGGGGCTCCCGTAAGGTGGTGTCTACCGACGCGGGGTGGAGCAGCTCGGTAGCTCGCCGGGCTCATAACCCGGAGGTCGCAGGTTCAAATCCTGCCCCCGCTACCAACGCGTCACAGACAGAAGGCCCGGACCACTGGTCCGGGCCTTCTGCTGTTCCCTCGCACTTGCCGGGTATGCCGCGTGGCTCAGGTGCGCCGCGCCCGGACGAGCGTGCTTCCGAGAGCAGCGGTGACCAGCGCGACGACCGCAGCGGCGGTGAAGGCCGCCGAGAACCCGTTTGCTCCGAGCAGGCCGGTGTCCGTGGCTCCCGCGGAGATGCCGATCGCGGTGAACGTGGCCGTGCCGAGCGCGGCCCCGACCTGGGTCGCGGAGCCGGCGAGACCGGACGCCAGTCCTGTGTGCGACTCGGGGGCGGCCGAGGCGATGACCATGGTGGTGGGCGTGAAGCTGAGGGCGACACCGATGGCGACGAGCAGGAGCCCGGGGAGGACTGCGACGAGGTACCCGCCTGCCGGGGGTGCGTAGGCCAGCCACAGGTGGCCGGCGGCGAGGACCACCAGCCCGATGACGAGGGCGCGCCGCGGACCGAGCGCGCGCAGGACCCGCGGCAGCAGAGCAAGTGAGACGGCGAAACCTGTGAGCGACGTGGGGACCATCGCGAGCCCGGCTTGCTGCGGAGCCATCGTGAGGGCCTGCTGGAGATAGAGGGCGACGAGCACGAAGGTGGATGCCCGGGCGGCCCCGCCGAGGACAGCCAGTCCTACGCCGGTGCTGAGAGTCCGGGACGCGAAGAGCTCGAGCGGCACGAGGGGGTCGGCGCTACGGCGTTCGACGGTCACGAACACCGCGACGAGGAGGGCGGAGCCGACGAGGCTTCCGAGGACGGTGGGAGAGGTCCATCCGCTGTCGGCGATGCCGAGGGCACCGTGGACCAGGGCGATGACCGCGCCGGTGATGGCCGCCGCACCGTGCCAGTCGAACCGGCGGCGCCCGCCGTGCGCACCCTCGGGGAGCACGTACCGGGCCATGGCGACGGCGCTGAGCGAGATGGGCACCGTGACGAAGAACACCGACGACCAGCCGAACGAGCCGACGAGCAGTCCGCCGGCCATGACACCGGTGGCTCCTCCGAGCGCCGAGGCGGCCCCCCAGATGCTCATGGCCCTGGCTCGCTGTGGTCCGGGGAAGGTCACGAGGAGCAGCGACATGGCGGCTGGGCTGAGTGCCGCGGCGCCGACGCCCTGGACGATGCGACCGCCGAGGAGGAGTCCTTGGTTGGTTGCTGACGCGGCGAGCAGCGTGCCGACGGTGAACAGGGCTGAGCCGGCGACGAACATGCGGCGGCGGCCGAACAGGTCTGCCGCCCGTCCGGACAGGAGCAGCAGGCCGCCGAAGGCCAGGACGTAGGCGTTGACCACCCACGTGACGGCGGTGGGGCTGAGCTGGAGATCGGTCTGGATGGACGGCAGCGCCACGTTGACGATGGAGGTGTCGAGCATGACGACGAACTGGGCGGATACCAGGAGCCCGAGTGCGACCCCGCGACGATGACGTGCCCCGACGTCCGTCGTGCTGGTGCCCGGGGGGGTGCTGGTGCCTTGCGCTGGGCGGGTGGTCGCGCGCGGGGTCTGGACGGAGGTGGACACGATGRCTTCCTTCAGGAGGGTGACCGGGGAGTGTGGTGCTGCGTGAGCGCTGGCCGCCGTGTGGTGTCAGCGAGTCGGCAGCGGGCTGTGGGTGCGAGCGGCGGTGACGACGTCGGTGATGGCGGTGACGGTCTGGGCGGCGCCGGTCGGGTCGGTCAGGAGTCCGACGTGGGACAGGTCCTCGACCGTGTGCCGGGAGTTGGTCGACAGGGCGGCCATCTGGTCCTGCGCGGTGCCCCATCCGGGCTTGGCGTCGATGTTGTCCTGTGCGGTCAGCACCACCAGCGGGGTGTCCCCGAGCGTGGTCAGTGCCTGGGCCTGACGGAACGCCACGGGCAGTGCGGCCTGGTCAGCGCGCGTGTTCGCAAAGCCTCGAGGGCTGTTCGTGAACGCGGACACCTGCGCACCGGCGTTCCCGGGCAGCGACGGGCTGCCCATCGCGGTCAGGGCGTGACCGACTCCGAAGCGGAACAGGGTGGGTGCAACCGCGAGGACGCGCCGCATGACCTGGTACTCACCCTTGAACGGCTTCACGAGCTCGACCTGGCGCGGGCTGGCACTGTCGAGCAGCACCACTCCGGCCACGTCGTTCGGGTACAGGTGGGTGTAGGTGAGGGCGTGGACGCCGCCGCTGGAGTGTCCGGCCAGGACGAACGGGCCGGCCTCGCCGGCAGCGGTCAGGAGCTTGTGCAGGTCGGTCGCCGCGGTGGTGGCGTCGGCCGGGTTCGACGAGTCGTCGCTCCAGCCCTGCCCGGCCCGGTCGTACGCACAGACCCGAGAGGTGGCCGCGACGGCCGGCTGGACGCGCGCCCACAGGGGGGACGTCTCACCGAGACCGTTGAGCAGCACGACGGTGCCGGTGCCGGTGCCGGTGCAGCTCAGGTGCAGGCGGTACCCGCCGACGTCCACCAGCTTGCCGGGCATGGCGCCGGCCGCGGCCTGCGGCGCCTTGGTGGTGGCCTGGTACAGCCCGCCGAGACCGGCGAGCAGCATGGCGAGGGTGACCGGGTAGACCCAGAGGCGGGCGCGGCCGGGGAGGTCACGGCGGGTGCGGCGCTCAACCCACACGGCCCCAACCACGAGGGCAGGCGCCCACACCCACGCGAGGCGGGTCATGGCCGGCTCGCCCGGGTTGACGGCGGCCAGGGCGACGCCGGCGGTAGCCAGGATGGTGGCGGGCGCGTACGCCCACCGCTGCGGGCGGGTCGTCTTGCGGGTGGACAGGAACGCGAGCATGGCCCACCCGGTGGCGAACGCGACCAGGACGGCGCCGACGACGCGGGCCTCGGTCGCGTTCGGCACGACCCCGATGAGCAGAGCAGCCGCGGCCACGACGCCGGTGGCCATGGACGCGAACGTGATGCGACCCATCGGGCCGACCCGGGTGGCCGACGAAGGGGTCGCGACCTCGGTCGGGGTGGTGCGGGCTGTGGTGGTCATGACGGTTGTCCCCTTTTCCTGGCCGTCCGGGAGTGGTCGGCCACAGACACCACGGTCGCGGTGAACGGATTTGCTCGCCCCGGTCACATGGCCGGGATTGCCCGGCCCAGAACCCGGTCACTTGACCGGGGCGAACCACCCGCCCTTTGCGTCAACCTCGAAGCAGACCAACTGGGACGAAGGAGAGACATGCACGCCGCCACCACCGTGGGAACCGTCGACTGGACGATGCGCACCGGCGGCCACCTGCAACCCGCAGACACTCGCCGACTGCTCGTCGACCTCGCCCGCGCCCACGCCACCAACGCCGTGGGCCGCCTTGCCCTGCTGACGCACCTGCACCCTGGCCGGAACGCCTACGTGCCGCCCGCCCGCCTCGTCGCCCCGAGCTCGGCCCTGACGCGCGCAGCCACCGACGCCGCCACCAAGGTCCTGCCCACACCGCTGCTCAACCACAGCCACCGCACCTACCAGTTCGGTCGAGCCATCGGCGAGCTCGAAGGAGTCGACGTCGACGCCGAGCTCCTGTACGCCGCGGCCCTGCTCCACGACACCGGCCTCGTCCTCGCCGACGGACGCGCTGACTTCACCCTCACCTCAGCTCGCATCGCCAGAGACGTCGCCGAACACGTCGGCCTGTCCACGGCGGCCACCGAAACGCTGCAGACCGCCATCACCATGCACCACAGCCCCCGCGTCACCCTCGATGCAGGACCCGTCGCCTACCTGCTCTCCGCTGGCGCCGGTGTCGACGTCGTCGGCGTCCGCACCTGGCAGCTACCCGCTGCCACCCTCACCACCGCCGTTCGCGACCACCCCCGCGACGGTTTCAAGAAGTACTTCACCCAGGCATGGGCGTGCGAAGCAGCCCGCGTCCCAGAAGGCCGCGCCCGCCTTCTGCGCCGCTACGGGGCGTTCACCGCCGCCGTCGCACTCGCCCCGTTCGACGAATGAACACCCTCGCCCCTCCACCCACCCCACTCGCAAAGGACCCAGTGACATGAAAGCCATCGTGCAGGACCACTACGGAAACGCCTCCTCGCTCCGGTTCGACGACATCGACCACCCCCAGGTCGGCGACGACCAGGTCCTCGTCCAGGTCGTCGCCGCCGGCGTCGACCGCGGCGCCCTCCACTTCATGACCGGACAGCCGTACCTCATGCGACTCGGCACCGGCCTGCGAACCCCACGGGTGCGCGTCCCCGGCGTCAGCTACGCCGGACGCATCGAAGCCATCGGCTCCAACGTCACCGGCTTCGCCGTCGGCGACGAGGTCTACGGCGCAGCCCGCGGAACCTACGCCGAGTATGCCGCCGCGTCGCCCAGCAAGATGGCCCTGAAGCCACCACGGCTCACCTTTGAGGAAGCCGCCGTCCTGCCGTACGCGGCATACGCGGCCCTCCAGGCAGTTCGAGACCACGGACGGGTGCAGCCCGGCGAACGTGTCCTGGTGGTGGGCGCCACCGGAGCCGTCGGAAGCATCGTGGTCCAAGCCGCCAAGGCAGCCGGAGCCGAGGTGGCCGGAGTGAGCGGACCCCGCCACCAGCAGCTCCTCACATCCCTCGGAGCCGACCACATCGACTACACCCAGGGCGACTTCACCGACGGCGCCCGCACCTACGACGTCATCATCGACGTGTTCGGCCGCACCCCCACGAGGCGCCTACGCCGCGCACTCACCCCCCGAGGCCGGCTCGTCATCGTCGGCGGCGAAGGCGACCGATGGGTCGGCGGCATCCAACGCCAGGCCGGCGCCATGCTCCTCACCCCGTTCATCAGCCAAACGCTGCGAATGTTCGTCGCCAAGGAGAACACGGACACCCTCGACCGCCTGAACGACCTCATCGCTGCGGGCAACGTGCAGCCCCCGCACATCCGGGCCTACCCGCTCGCAGACGCAGCCAACGCAGTCGCTGCCGTCGAGACGGGCTCAACAGCAGGACGCCTCGCGCTCACCATCTGACCTGACGAGACACCAGCAACCGCGAGTTCGAGCATCCGGACGGAGATGACGGCCATGACCCTCGACAACAGCCCCCGCACCACCACACCGCATGCCACCAGCGGGCAGCGCGCGGACGCCTCCCAGCGGCGTCGAGTCATCGAGGCGGTCGGGTTCGTGACCACCTGGGTGACCGCCGGATACCTGCTCGGGCTCAGCTCCAACGCGTACCTGCTGCTTGGCATCCCCCTGACCGCCGCGTTCCAGCTGGGTGTGCGTCGCCGCCCGCTGCGCGAGCTGTTCGCCGCGGGCGAGACCCGGTTCGCGTTGGACCACAAGGGGGCCGCGATCGCGACCGCCCTTGCCATCACTCCCGGGTACTACGCCACGCTGGCGTTCACGGACGGCGACTGGACCACCTTCGGCTGGTACCTGGCCGCGATGGCCGGTGCCGTGGCCGCTGCGTTCTCCCTGCGGGCCAGCTCGAGCGTCGCCACGCTCCGCTCGGCAGCCCTGCCGATGGCGGTCGGCGCCGGCGGCATGGCCACCGTCTACGGGGTGCTGCACATCGCGACCGGGACCCCGCTGCCCGCGATGGCTGCGGTCGCCGCCCTGGTCAAGTACACCGCCCTGTACTTCCCGGCCACGTTCCTGCTCGAGGAAGTTGCGTTCCGGGGAGCCATCGACGCGCACGTGCACCACGACGGCGACGCGCGCGGCTGGCAGTCAGCAGTATTCGTGTCCGCGCTCTGGGGCTTGTGGCACCTTCCGGTCGCGTCAGGCTTCCCCCTGCCGGTCCTGGTCGCCGAGCTCGTCGTCGTCCACGTCGTGCTCGGGGTGGGGCTGTCGCTCGCGTGGCGCCGCACCCGCAACCTGGGCGGGCCAGCGCTGGCGCACGCCGTCATCGACGCCGTCCGCAACGCCACCATGCTCGGGCTGTGAACCCGCCCCTTGAGACGGCACCGCCAGCCCGGAAGGGGCCCGCTGCGCCTGCCCCGGTGGCATGCTCGCGAAAGGTGGCCGCGCGGGACGTGAAAAGCTCGTGAAGCTCGGCGGCCGCAACCACGGGCGACGGCGAGGCCAGTCTGAAACTGCGCAGGCCCGGCCGATCCCGACGCCGAACCATGATCGGGTCGCGACGAGGCCCGGAGCAAACGGTCCGGGCCCGCCTTCGTGTCCGCCCGACGTGCGTACGTCAGCAGTGCGCCCCGCCTTGGCCGCTGACTGCCATCGGCACGCTGCGAAGGTCGACAACGAGGGTCGTCACCCTGCCATCGGCGTCGCGGACGACCTCGTCGATGAACCCGGTGGCCTGCAGCGCCCTGAAGTCGGACTGGGTGAACTCCAGCGGTTCGGGGAAGGAGACGGTCAGGAACGGGAAGTTCACGGTGATGATCTCCTCGGTCAGCGCGTCTGGCGTCTGGCCGGGCGGGTTGGCGACGGGCGCGTGGGCAAAGGCGGCCGCTGCGGCGCAGTTGATCGACTGGACGATCGGGTGGATCGTTGCTTGTGCGGGACTCGGCATCAGGACCAGGGTCGCCACGCACACTGCAGTGGGAACAGCTGCACGGACAATCGCACGGGTGATTGACATTGGTCGGCTCCCTTCGGGCCAGTTCTTGGAGTACGGACCAAAGCATCCCCCCACTGGCCGGGCCTCGAATCCGACAATGGGGTGAGGAGCCTGGGGCACTGAGTCGGGCACCCGTCCCCCCGACGCGGCCAGGCGGCGTACCCGCGGCGACCCGGCTCGGCTCCGGGCCTAACGCGGACCCTCACGCGACGCAACGGGGGGGGCAGCCAGTGGGAGTCCCCAGGACGCGCGGGTCAGCATCGTTGGAACTACTCGGAGTGAAGCTCCTCGAACACGGTGAGCTGGAGGTCGGCCGGCGCCTGAAGCCGAGCGTTGAGCGAGTCCCAAGGTGTGAGCGTCGGCTCTGCGATGAGCTCCGCGCCCGCGTCAACGAGGCGATCAGTCACCGAGCGTGCAGAGGCGACCTCGAACGCGACACGCATGCGCGGGCTGACGCGCCGGCCCACCTCGACACGGTCGATCATGTCGACCTGTCGCGGGTTGGAGATCTCCAGCGTTGCCCGGCCCACATCCAGGATGGTCACCTTCTCGCCGTCGTCTCCGTGGACCTGAAGCTCCACCTGCCCGCCGAGCGCGTCCCGGTAGAACCGCACCGCCTCGTCGTAGTCGGCCGCTTCGACAACCAGCCGCATCTGCAACACCGACCGGTCGGGGTGGTTCGTCTCGTCCATCGTCGTCCTCCGATTCCCGCGGTCACCACAGCCGCAGGCGGTCGCCCGTGGCCAGCACCAGGAGGCTCATCTTGGGGGTGTCACTGTCCCGGCCAACCTGATTCTGCTGGCGGTCCTGGGAGGAGGAGAAGTCGCCCGCGTAGTAGCCATTGTGCGGGTGAATCGTGTGCCGAGAAGTGCCTGATTCTTCCTCGAGGGTCATCCATGCAGCCATTGGTCTCACGTTCCTTGTCTTGGGGCCGGCGGTCCGGCGCTGAAGTCCTTGAGACCACGGTGCAGGGCGCCTCTTGCCCACCACTGTCCCTGCGCTTTCGCGCCCCACGTGGCCTGGTGACCAGTCACGTGCGGCGGGCGGTATGACCGTTCTGCCGCGGACAGTCGACGGACAGCGCCGCATCGCATCGTGGAGCCATGACAGGTCCTACAAGGGAGGTGATGGCCGCATGCGGCAGCTCAACCTGTTCGTCGGTGGCATGAGTTGTCGGCGTTGCGTTCGCGAGGTCACCGCGATGCTGCGGGACGTGCCGGGAGTCGTGACGGTCAGCGCCGACGCGGCCCGGTCCGTCATCAGCGTGAGCGGAACGATGCAGCTGCGGGACGTCATCGCAGCGTTCAACGGCTCAACGTTCGCCACATCACTGCCGCCCATCGCAGCTGAGTCCGTCAACCTCCAAGCCCACCCAGACGGCCCGACAGAGTGAGGACAGGACGAGGACAGGGGTCCTGTGAACGCTTCTCCCACTAGCTCACAGCCGCCGTCGGCTGTCAGACACGAGAGAGGCACCTAATGTCTTCCACCCCACCCGTTGCGGGGCGCCAGAGTGGCCGGCGCTGGTTGGCCCTTGGCCTGATCGCCACCGCACAGTTCATGGTCATCATGGACACGTCCATCATCGGAGTTGCCCTGCCCAAGATGCAGGCCGACCTCGACTTCACACCCCAGGGCTTGAGCTGGGTCTTCAACGCGTACGTCGTCGCGTTCGGCGGTCTGCTCCTGCTCGGGGGCCGGCTGTCCGACCTGTTCGGCGCGCGCCGCATCTTCTCCACCGGATGGGCCGTCCTCGCGGCCGGCTCACTGGTCGCGGGCCTCGCCCAGAGCGGACCGGTAGAGCTCATCGGTCGGGCCATCCAAGGGGCCGGGTCCGCGCTCATCGCACCCGCCGCCCTGACCCTGCTGTTCACCATCTTCGGGGCCACTCCCAAGGAGCTCACCAAGGCGCTGGCGCTGTACGGCGCCGCAGCGCCCGCCGGTGGCACCGCTGGCGTGTTCCTCGGTGGGGTCCTGACCCAGTACGCGAGCTGGCCGTGGGTGTTCTTCATCAACATCCCACTCGCTGCCGCCGTCCTGGCCCTGACCCCCGCGGTCATGCCGCACGGGGCTCGAGCCCGCGGCTCGCTTGACGTCGCAGGTGCGGTCACCGTCACCGGCGGCCTGGGTGCGCTCGTGTTCGCCATCGTCCAGGCACCCAACAGCGGCTGGACCTCACCCACCACGCTGGCCGCCGCCGCGGCAGGAATCGTGCTGCTCGCCGGGTTCGTGGTACTGCAGGCCCGGCTACGTCAGCCGCTGATGCGGCTCGGCATCTTCCGCGCCCCCAACCTCGCCGCCGCCAACGGCGCCCAGTTCCTGCTCGGGGCCGCGTGGATTCCGATGTTCTTCTTCATCAACCTGTACCTGCAGCAGGTCCTGGGCCTGGGTGCGTTCGCCAGCGGAGCGGCGCTGCTGCCGCTGACCGTGACCATCATGGTCGGAATGGTCGTGGCCGCACCCAAGCTCATCGCCCGGTTCGGACCCAAGACGATGACCGTCACCGGTCTGGGCACTCTGGCCGCAGGGTTGGTGTGGCTGTCCTTCATCCGCTCTGATGGCACCTTCCTGGTCGACGTGCTCCCAGCGACCCTGGTCACCGCTGCCGGCATGGCGATGGCGTTCATCCCCTCCCTGGGCCTGGCCCTGTCCTCGGCTGCGCCGCACGAGGGCGGACTCGCCGCCGGCATCGTCAACACGAACTACCAGGTTGGGTCAGCTCTCGGCCTGGCCGGGATGACCGCGGTCGCCGCTGCCGCCGGCGGCGCTGGCACGGACCTCGCGTCGCTGACCGACGGGTTCTCCGCCGGGCTGCTCGGCGCGGCCGCCATCGCCGCCCTCGGCGGCGTCGTCACCGCCGCCTGGCTGCGCAGCCAGCAGCCGGCACCGCAGACCGTCGACGGCGCGTCCACGGGCAAGCCGGAGCACGCGACGGCCTGATCCAACCCCAGGCTCCGTGCCCCCGGTGAGCACCCCGATCCCGCCGGGGGCACGGTCCCAACGTCGCACCCCGCCACCTTGCCGCCCACGCACCACCACCACTCGCCACGTCCCGTCGGCACCACCTGAGGACATCATGTTCGACCAGCTCAGCCCTGACGTCGTTGACGTCCGCCCCAAGCCCGAACGTCGCCGCGTGCTGCGGGCAGTGAGCACAGTCCCCGCCCTGGCCGCGGCACTGCTCCTGGCAGCCGCGCCAGCGCCCGCCGCCACCACTACCGCCACCCCGCCTGTGCCGGTCACGGTCGCCCAGCAGGTGGACCACTTCCTGGCCACGCAGCTTCGGCAGTCAGCCATCCCCGGGACCGCCGTCGCCCTCACCCGCGGCGACCAGGTCCTCATGGTCCGCGGGTACGGGCACGACTCCACCGGAGCCGCAGTGACTCCGAACTCCCTGTTCCGGGTCGCGTCGCTGTCCAAGTCGTTCACCGCCCTGGCCGTGATGCAGCTCGTGGACGCGGGCCGGTTGAACCTCGACGACCCGGTCCAACGGCACCTGCCCGAGTTCCAGATGGCAGACCCGCGCGCCAGCCGCATCACCGTCCGGCAGCTGCTGGACCACACGTCCGGCATCAGCGACGCGGTCGTACCCGACCTGAGCCGCCCCGCGCCGACCAGCCCAACCGACGCGACGACGAGCCTGCGGTCCGCCCGGCCGGCGTCCACCCCGGGAACGAAGTGGGCCTACTCCAACCCGAACTACCAGGTCGCGGCCCGCCTCGTCGAGGTCATCACCGGTCAGGAGTTCGGGCAGTACATGAGCGACCACATCTTCGGGCCCGCGCACATGACGTCCACGACCTCCACGACCACCGACCGGCAGCCCGTTCCCGGCCTCGCAGACGGTCACGTCACCGCGTACGGTCACGCGTTCGCCACGCCCGGGTTCGGCAGCTTCACCGTCGGCGAGGGCGGCATCGTCAGCTCCGCCACCGACATGGCCCAGTGGCTCATTGTGAACGCCCACGACGGCCGAACCGCTGACGGCACGCCCGTCGTGTCCAGCCGCGGCCTGCGGCTGCTGCACACCCCCAGCGCTCCCCACGTCGGTTACGCCCTCGGCTGGTCCACCCGCGGCCCCCGCAGCGCCCCCACCCGCATCGACCACAGCGGCAGCCTGTTCACGTTCACGTCCCAGCAAGCCGTCTGGCCGGGCACCGGGTACGGCGTCGTGCTGCTGTTCAACAGCGGGTCCCCGATGGTGCTCGACCAGACCGCCATCGCCCGCGGCGTGTTCGACATCATCGAAGGGACCACCCCACCGACCAACGCCTTGCACCCCACGACCACGTTCGACACGGTCCTCGCCGCGCTCACCGCGCTGGCGCTCATCCTCGGCACGGCCGGTGTGGTCCGCGCGGGCAGCTGGGCTCGCCGCCGCCGCGGCGGCCGGGTCAGCACGACCCTGCGGATGGTGCCGTCCGCCATCGTGCTCACCGTCGGAGCAGAGTTTCCGCGGGTCGCCGACGCGTTGATCGGACGCGACGTGACCTGGCGTGCCCTCATGTACGAGTGGCCAGCGCTGGTCGTGTTCGTCAGCGCGGCGCTGCTCGCCGCGCTCGCCACCACGCTCACCCGGTCCTGGCAGTGGGGTCGTGCCCGGCGCCCGGACCAGCAGCCAGCCCGCTCGTCACGACGGTTTGTCCCCGGACCGCAGGACGGCGACACCAAGCCCGCGCAGTCCCCGGCCGTCGTCGGCTGGCACGACCCAGAACGGCCCGTCTACGGGCCCGTTCGCCCATGAGTCGCCGGTGCCCGACGAGCACGCTCGCGGGCACGGGCGAGAAACCGCCGGACACCGGCACCAACCCAACCCACAGGAGGAACCACCAATGAGCACCACCCAGACCTACACCGTCACCGGCATGACGTGTGACCACTGCGCCCGGGCAGTGCGCGCCGAAGTCACGGCGGTGGACGGCGTGACCGGCGTCGACGTTGACGTCGTCCGCGGTCAGGTCACAGTGACCAGCACCGGGACCGTCCCGTTCGCGGCGCTGCGGTCCGCAATCACCGAGGCCGGCTACACCCTGTCCGCCTGACGGGCGCCCGGCGGGGCTCTTCCGAGCCCCGCCGGGCCACGGGCACCGTCCCACCGAAAGGCCAAGCCCGCGCGGGCACGCCTGGGTCAGGAGTGTCCGACCACCTTCGAACCAGCCCCACGCAGCCGATCCGGGCGACCACACCGACCAGACAGCAGACGGACAGCGCCACCGCCCACCGTTGGCGCAACCAGAAACTCACAGTCTCAGGAGAAGGAATGACCACCCAGACAACGACCGACGCCGCACGCGTCACGGGCGCCGACCCCGGCACCCAGGGCGAGACATGCACGCTGCAGATCGGCGGCATGACGTGCGCGTCGTGCGTGCGACGCATCGAGAAGGCACTGAACAAGCTCGACGGCGTCACCTCAGCGCAGGTGAACCTGGCCACCGAGGTCGCATCCGTCACGTTCTCGCCCAACCTCATTGGCGTGCAACAGCTCACTGCCGCCGTCACCCGTGCCGGCTACACCGCGACCCCGACCAGCGCACCCGCGCAGAGCCCGAACACGCCGGTTGCCGACACCGCCGGTCACGACAGGGACCGAGAGCTTCGCCAGCTCAAACGCCGCTGGCAGGTCGCCCTGGCCACCGGCCTGGGGCTGATGGTCCTCATGTACGTCCCGCTCTACCTCGACGCCATGGACTGGCTGATGCCGGCCATCTTCGTCGTGGCGACCGTCGTCCAGTTCTGGGCCGGTCGAAGCATCTACGCCACAGCGTGGGCAGCGGCCAAGCACCACAGCACCAACATGACAACCCTGGTGTCTCTGGGGACCGGCGTCGCCTACGGCTACAGCACGTTCGTCACCCTCTGGCCCGGCCTGGCCGAAAGCTGGGGCCTGCCACTGCACGTCTACTACGAGACGTCGCTGGTCATCATTGCCCTGGTCCTGGCCGGCAAGTGGATGGAGGCAAAGGCCAAGCGCGCGACCGCGGCCGCCGTCAGCGCCCTGCTCAGCCTGGCACCGCCCACCGCCCGGGTCGTCAGAGACGGCATCGAAACCGACGTCCCCCTCGACGAGGTCGTCGTCGGTGACACGGTCCGCATCCGGCCCGGGGAGAAAGTTCCCGTGGACGCTGTCGTCACCACCGGCAGCACCACGGTGGACGAAAGCATGCTCACCGGCGAAAGCCTCCCCGTCGACAAGGAGCCCAGTGACACCGTCATCGGGGGCACCCTGAACACGACAGGAACCGTCCTGGTGCGCACCACCGCGGTAGGCGCCGACACCGCACTGGCACAGATCGTGCGGCTCGTGGAGGACGCCCAGGGCGCGAAAGTGCCCATGCAACGGCTGGCCGACACCGTGTCCTCGTTCTTCGTGCCCGCCGTCATCGTGGCGGCAGCCCTCACCTTCGTCGGCTGGGCCCTGTTCGGGCCCGGGTCCGAGAACCTGACCATGGCAATCACCACCACCATTGCCGTGTTGATCATTGCGTGCCCCTGCGCCCTCGGCCTCGCGACACCGACCGCCGTCATGGTCGGCACCGGACGCGCCGCCGAGCTGGGCATCCTCATCTCCAACGGTGAGGCCCTCGAGCAGGCCAAACGAGTCACTGCAGTGGTGCTCGACAAGACCGGGACCATCACCCGCGGACGTCCGTCCCTGACCACGTTCACCACCACCGGCGGCTGGGACGAGAACGACCTGCTGTCAATGGTCGCCGCAGCCGAGGCAGGCAGCGAGCACCCGGTGGCGCAGGCCATCGTCACCCACGCCCGTGAGCTCGGCCTGCGCCTGCCCCAGCCACAGTCGTTCGACGCCGTCCCCGGCCACGGACTGCAGGCCGCCGTGGACGGCTACAGCCTCACCATAGGCAACAAGGCCCTCATGGACCGGGCCGGAGTCAACGTCTCGACACTGGAACCCGGCGCAGACCGCGCGGCCGCCCAAGGCCAGACGCCGATGTACGTCGCCGTGGACGGCGCTCCGGCCGGGCTGGTCGCGGTTGCCGACACCGTCAAGCCTGAGTCGGCACAGGCCGTGGCCCAGCTGCACGCGCTCGGGCTCGACGTGTGGATGATCACCGGCGACAACGCCCTCACCGCCCAGGCGGTCGCCGCGCAGGTCGGCATCAGCAACGTCCTGGCCGACGTCCTGCCCGCGGACAAGGACGCGGCGGTCGCGAAGCTGCAGGCGCAAGGCCACGTCGTGGCCATGGCCGGCGACGGCATCAACGACGCAGCAGCCCTGGCTCGCTCCGACCTCGGCATCGCCATCGGCACCGGCGCCGATGTGGCCATCGCCGCCTCCGACATCACCCTCGTGGGCGGAGACCTGCGCGGCATCGTCTCGGCCATCGCCCTGTCCAGGCGCACCGTCAGCACCATGAAGCAGGGCCTGGTGTGGGCGTTCGGCTACAACGTCCTGCTGGTACCGGTGGCTGCGGGGGCGCTGTTCGCCTTCGACGGGCTCCTGCTGGACCCCGTCCTGGCGTCAGCGGCCATGGTGATGAGCTCGATCAGTGTGCTGAGCAACGCGCTGCGGCTCCGGCGCTTCCGCCGACCGGCGTCGGCCCAGGAGATCCTGCACCCGCCGCTGCGGTCCCGGGTCGGCCAGTACGCCTACCTCACGGCCGTGGCAGTCCTGGCCCTGGCCATCGGGGGCGCCCTGACGGCGGTCAGCCGGATGGACTTCGCCGAGCGCGGCATGAACGGCCTGCTCGCCTGGAACCAGTCCACCGGCATGCCGATGCGTCCGTCCATGAGCACCATGATGAACGCCGACGTCCCCGCTGTGGAGGCCGCGCAGGCCGGCCTGGATGTGCGACTGTCCCTGCCGGACACCACCCGACCCGGCCTGCCGACGCGGGTGACCGCCACGGTGACACAGCAGGGCAGTGCAGAACCGGTGACCGACCTGACGTTGAGCCACCAGGGGTGGATGCACGTGATCGCCGTGCGGGACGACCTCGCCTCCTTCGCCCACGTGCACCCGCAGCCCACCGGACGTCCCGGCGAGGTTGCCGTCGAGATGATCTTCCCGACACCCGGCCGGTACATCGTCAACCTGGAGTTCCGCCGTCGCGGCCAGATGGGCGACGTGCACTTCCGTCAGGTCGTCACGGTGCCAGGCCCGGTGCCCGCCCCAGGCGAGCCGGTCACCGTGTCCAACCGGTCCGTGGTCATCGACGGCGTCAAGGTCCAGCTCCATGGCGACGCTCGCGTGGACGGCAGCAGCGACCTGCACTTCGAGTTCTCGGAGGCCGACACGGGCACGCCGGTAACCGACCTGCAGCCCTACCTGGCCGCCGCAGGGCACGTCGTGGTCATGAACGCGAACGGAACCACGTTCGCCCATGAGCACGCCGAAGTCGAGGACGAGCGCGGACGTCCAGTGTTCGCCACCCCGGGTCAGAGCTTCGGGCCGCAGCTGGATGTCCACGCCACGTTCCCGAGTCCCGGGACCTACCGGCTCTGGGGTCAGTTCCGCCTCGCCAACGGGAACGTCATCACCGCCCCGTTCACCGTGCAGGCGCAGTAAGCACCGGCCGCCCGGCTCGCACCCCGCACCGGGTCGGGCGGCCGGACCAAAGCAACCCCCACCACCCGCCCCCTAACCAGAGCCGGAACCCGACACCGTTCTGGCCACCAGAAATGACCACCCTGGAGAAACCCGTGACCGACGTCCACAGCACCCCGACCCCGCTGCTTCGCCTGGTCGGCGGTTGGCGCGGAGCCCTCGACGGCGCCCTGCCACCCCTGGTCTTCGTGGCCACCAACGCTGCCGTCCGACTGGGCGGGCACCATGACACCGCGCTCGTCACGGCTGCTGCCGCCGCCGCACTGACCGGTGCCGCCCTGGTCGGCACCCGCGTCGCCCGGCGCGAAACTCTCAAACAAGCCCTGCGCGGCCTCGCCGGCCTGGCCGTCGCCGTCACATTTGCCGCCTGGTCCGGGGAGGCCCGGGACTTCTTCCGTCCGGGCATCTACGTCGACGCCGCCTACGCAGTCGCGTTCGCCGGGTCCGTCCTGCTCGGACGGCCCCTCGTCCAGGTCATCTACGGGGTCCTGTACGGCCGCGGGCGTGGCTGGCGGCCCGAACCCGCCCTGCGTCGCGTGCTCGTGACCGCCTCCCTCGGATGGTCCCTGCTCTACACCGTCCGGGCGGGCGTGCAGGCCGCGCTTTACAGCTCCAACCAGCCCGAGTTCCTCGCCCTGGCCAAAGTCCTGCTTGGATGGCCGCTCACCATCGCGGGCGTGGCCCTGACACTGGGCGCCCTGCGACGCGCTTCCCGGTCCAAGACCATCCCATGAGGCCGTTGCCGCGGTCGCTGCGTGACGGCACGATGGGACGATTCAGGGGAATGGTGGGCCGTGGTGGAGTCGCTTCGTTTCAGGTTGCTGGGCTCGACAGACATGCTCGTCGACGACGAGCCAGTTCCGCTGCCGGGCGCAGCAGAACGCGCGCTTCTCGTCCTGCTCCTGCTCTCCCCAGGACGTATCGTTCCCGCGACCACGCTCATCGACCGGCTCTGGTCGGAGTCCGCGCTGCCGGCAGACCCCGTCAACGCCCTCCAGATCCGGGTCTCCAAGCTGCGCCGTGCCCTGCGTGACGTCGACCCGGGACTGATTACCCGGGAACGCACCGGATACCGCATCAACGTCGACCCGTCCGCCATCGACGCCGAAGCGTTCGTCACCCAGCTCCGGCAAACCCGGGCGTCAGCCGCGCACGGCGACTACACGGCAGAGCACCTCCAGGCGTACGACGACGCGTTGGCGTTGTGGCGCGGCCAAGCCCTCGCGGACTTTCCCGAGGAGCACTGGGCACTCGCCGAGGCCGCACGGCTGACCGAGCTGCGGCTGGCAGCGCTGTCCGAACGAGCCCAGGTCGCCCTGTCCCTGGGACAGCACCGTGAGGTTGTGGCTGACCTGGAACCGGTCGTCGCCAACGACCCCACCCTGGAGTCCCTGGCCGGGCAGCTGATGACCGCGCTGTACCGCAGCGGTAGGCAAGCGGACGCCCTCGAGGTGTACACCCGCACCAGGACCGTCCTGGACGAGACCCTCGGGCTCGAACCGTCCACCTCGCTGCGCTCCCTGCACGAACGGGTCCTGCGTCAAGACCCGACCCTGGGCGCAGACGCCGACAGTGCGCTCCTGGCGCCGGCACCAGTCATGACGCCAACCCGCCAGCGCGGCGACAGCGCAGCTGCGGCACCCGGCGCACTGACGCTCGCCACCAAGCCGCTCATCGGGCGCGACGACCAGCTCTCCTCGCTCGGCACGATGCTCACCGACCAGCGACTCATCTCCCTCGTCGGGCCGGGCGGCGCCGGGAAGACCACGCTCGCCCTTGCCGCTGCCGCCAACGCTTCGCACGAGTTCTCCCATGGCGCGGTCGGTGTGCGTCTGGCGCCCGTCAGCGACCCGGACCAGGTCCCTGTCGCATTCGCGGACGCGCTCGGCGTACCGCTGGATGGGGGAGCCGCAGACCGAGACATCCAGGACCGCCTGACCCGGTTCCTCGCCGGCCGCAACCTTCTGCTGCTCGTCGACAACTGCGAACATGTGGTGGACGCGGCCGCGAGCGTGGTCGAGGACATCCTGGCCCGCTGCCCCGGGGTCACCGTCATCACCACCAGCCGCGAGGCGCTCGCCGTGCCCGCCGAGCTGCAGGTCCTCGTGGGCCCGCTCGAGACACCCCCAGAAAACGCCAGCCCGGACCAGGTCCTGACCTACCCGGCCAGCCAGCTGTTCGCCGAACGCGCACGTATGGTGCGCCCCGGTCTGCTCCTCGATGCCGAAGACGCGCAAGCCGTCGGGCGCATCACCCGCGCCCTGGATGGCCTGCCGCTGGCCGTCGAACTGGCCGCCGCCCGCATGGCGTCCATGTCGCCCACCGAGATTGCCGAACGTCTGGACCACCGGTTCGCCCTGCTCACCGGTGGTTCGCGCACCGCCGAAACCCGCCAGCAGACGCTGCGGGCCACGGTCGACTGGAGCTATGCGCTGCTCGAGCCCCGTGAACAAGCGGTCTTCGACGGGCTCTCCGTCTTCCGCGGCGGCTGGACCTTGGCTGCCGCTGAAGCCGTACTCAGTGACGAGGGCATGGCCTACGGCTCTGTTCTCGACACGCTCGGCAGACTGGTGGAACGGTCGCTGGTCGTCGTCGACCCGGGTCGCACGACCCGGTACCGGATGCTGGAGACACTGCGGGAGTATGCCGCAGAGCGGCTCGCGGCGCGTGAGGACGAAGACACGCTCGGGCGACGCCACGCGGACTACTACCGCCGGTTCGCCCAGGACGCCGAGATGGAACTGCGCGGTCACGGCCAACGTGAGGCGCTGGTGCGTCTACGAGCCGAACAGCCCAACATCCGAGCCGCGCTGGCATGGCTCAGCTCGCCGCGCGGCGACATCGACGCCGCGCTCACCATGGCCGGTGCGCTGGGCCTGTTCTGGCACCTCGGCCGGCACCTCGAAGGCCGCGAAGCGTTGGCCCGGCTGCTCGCACTGGGGGTCGGCAGCACAGACGCGAAGGCCCAGGCTCTGCAGGCGGTGTCCATCGTCGAACGCCCACGCGCGTGCCTTGTCCATCCCAGCCCGCGGTGCGCCGAGACAGCCGAACAGAGCCTGGCCCTGTTCGAAGACCTCGGCGATGCCCCCCGCGCAGCGCTGTCCCGAGTGCTGCTCGCCGTCGAGGGCGTCACCGGCGCCCACCATGATCGCAGCGAACGGCTCCTGCAGCAGGCGCAGGACCAGTTCAGCGCCGACGACGACCCATGGGGGCACGCGGTGATCGGCTTCGTTCGCATGGAGACAGCCCTCAAGGCCGGCCGCCAGGATGTCGCCATCCCCACCGGCAGGGCGGCAGCCGCAGCGTTCCGCGAGCTCGACGACCCTTGGGGGCTGTCCGCCATCCTGTACCACCTCGGATGGGGCCTGCGGCAGTTCGGTCGCTACCAGGAAGCAGCACGGGTGCTCGAGGAAGCCATCGACGTGGCGACCAGCGCCGGCCTGTACAACACCGTGCAGTGGGCCCTGGCCGACCTGGGCGTGACCCACCTGCACCAAGGACACCCGGAGCAGGCCGCAGACATGTTCAGCCGCGCCAGCGCAGCGTCTGAGCACATCGGCGACGGGGCCGGCACCGTCCTGGCCACCTACGGGTACGGGCTGATGGCGCAAGTCGAAGGCGACTGGCCGCAGGCCCGCCGCCGGTACACGGCAGCCCACGACGGTTTCCGAACGTTGGGTACGCCCGTCCCCCAAGGGCTGGCCCTCGCTGGCCTCGCCCGCTGCGATGAGGCAGACGGCGACCTCGAGGCGGCGCGGGCCGGCTACCGACACGTCCTGGACCTCAGTCACCAAGTGGGCGAACCGTCGTTGACCGCCACAGCCCTCGAAGGGTTGGGACGGCTCGCCTTGGCGATGGGTGAGGTGGAGCAGGCACGGGACCTGCTGGCCCAGGCGGGCGATGTCCGCGCAGAGCGCGGCAGACCGGCTCCGCCGCACGAGCGGCGAGACCTCGCCAACCTCATGTCAGCCGGCGTCCTTCCCGCAACGGACGCAGCTTCCTGACTGAGCGTGGCGCAGCGGCCAAGCCGGGCATGGACTCCCATGCAGTGGAGTGCGCATCAGGCGCACCCGCACGAGCCACACGGGCACGTCGTCGCAGCGTCACTGACGGCAGTCGAGCACAGGGCCGGGTCGGTGCTGCGGCACAGGAACCATGTCACGGCTGCGGCGCCCGCGCCGGCAATCCCCACCGTCACGGTGAGGGACACCCCATACCCCACCACCGACTGAAGCATGCCGACCAGGACATAACCCACCGCGCCCAACCCCACACCGAGGCCCAGGACGCGCCCGACCGCCCCAGCGGCGGAGGTCTCGCCAGGCCGCCGGGCATGGGCCATGAGCAGCGGCAGAGTGCCCGACAGGCCCACCCCGGCCAAAGCCATGGCCGGGAACACCAGCCGTGGCGGCAGCCACGGAACAGCAGCAGCCGCCCCAGCACCGGTCAGCACGGCTGGCAGCAGCACCCGCCGCGCACCATGACGTCGGGCCAGTACCGCGAGAAGAACCCCACCCCCAGCGCCCGCCGCGGAGAACAACGCAGCCGCCCACGCCAGCGCCGGGTGCGTCGACCCGAAAACGTCAGCGAGCAACACCGGAGCCGAAGCGCCCGTAGTGATGCTGGCGAGTCCCAGAAGCGCGGCAGCCGCGACCGCCACCCGCACCTGCCCGCCGCCGGCGCCCACGGTCGACGTCTGCGGGACTGCTTCCCGGGTGTCCGGGGCAGCGAACACCTTGGACCGGGGCGCGACGCTGAGGGCGACCAGCGCGACCGCGACCGGAGCGGCGGCGGCCCAGCCAAGCGAAGGGAGGGACCCCAGCACGGTCATGGGGACCAGGGCGGCACCCGCAGTACCCACGGCCGAGAAGGCTGCCAGAGGCAGTGCCCCACCTGCCCGCTGCGCTCCCCGGATGACCAGAGCCCCCGCGGCGGGATGGAACAGCGCCGACCCCAGGCCGCCCACGACAACCGCCGCAATCGTCTGCGGCACCGTACTGGTCGCTGGCACCGCGCCGTATCCGACAGCGGCCAGCACAGCCCCAGCGGTGGCGGCCCACCGCTCGCCGAACCTGTTCGCCACGCGAGCTGCCAGAGGCTGCAGCAAGGATGCGGTCGCGAGGGCGACACCCACTACCAGGCCCAGCATCGCCGGACGCGCGCCCGTGCGGGCCTCCAGATGGGGCTGAAGGGTGACCAGGACGCTGGTCAGTCCGTCGAGGGCGAAGTGCATGGCGCCCAAGCCGATGAGGGCGGCCGAGGCGGCCAGTGCCCGTGCCGGGGTGATGACGCGGGAGACCGCCGATGCGACGGGGGCTTGGCCAGGCGCCAAGAGGGCAGTGTCAGTCATGAGAACTCCCAGGGAGGAACGGTGGTGCGGTTGAGCGGGTCAGCGCCATCCGGATCTTGCAAAGGCGCGTCCGGCTGGTGTGGGCTGTCCAGGTGGGGTGACGTGGAGGAGGTCCGTATGTTGGCGGTCATCTACCGGTGGCGGGTCAAGGCAGGTCATGAGGAACAGTTCGCGGCGGCCTGGGAGCGGGTCACGCGGGCCATCCGCGCCAAGTGCGGCAGTTACGGGTCTCGTCTGCACCGGTGCGACAACGGGCTGTGGCTCGCGTACGCGCTGTGGCCTGACCCCACCACGAGGGCCGCGTGCCAAGGCGCCGACGACGAAGGGGTCCGGCAGATGCAGGCGGCGGCCGAGGAGCTTGTCGAGACCATCGAGTGCGAGGTCCTCCGCGACTTGCTGGAGTCCCCACCGTCGACGTGAACGATCGGTAGAGCGCTCAGTGCTCGGCAGGGACGCCGAAGACGCTGTCGACCAGCAGCCGGGCGTCGGCGGCGCATCGGACGCAAAGGCCGTCGCGGCCAGCGCTCTCCCTGGTGCCGCAGACGTGACACCACGTGACGTGGCGCACTTCCCACTCCACCGGGTGGCCATCAACGAATCCGTGGATCTTGGGGTTCATCGCTTCCTCCAATTGGCTGGCTCCGGACGATTCGGAGCTGAGGCGCGGCCTCGGCCAGGGGATCTGGTGAAGCCGTTGGAGGTAGTCCACCCGGGCGGGGTGTCCGGCCGTTGTCCCGTCACTGTTCGGCGATTTCCGAACGCTGTCGGCATGCGTACTCCCCGGGCCACACCCTCGCAGTTGCCACCCGGGGCGGCCCTCGTCACGATGGCGGCAGGGAAGGGAGGCCGGCGACCCCCTGCCGGCACGGAACTCGTCCTGGAAGTCGACGACGTGCAGGCCGAAATGGCCAGTGTCGAGCGCAGCGGATGGCCGCTCGAGGAAGTCCGCGGCACACGCTCTGGAGGACGGCCGACGACAGTCGCCGGACAGCGACCAGAAATGTGTGACACCTAGCGTCGCCTCGACGCACCACCCAAGGGTGTGCCATCCGCACATTGCACGAAAGGGTTCCACCATGGCCACTATCCAGTTCGAGATCAACGGCCTGACCAGCCAGCAGAACGGCGAACGCCTCGCTCGGACGCTTGCCTCCTTGGATGGCATCAGCGGTGCCGACGTAAGCACGGCGACCGGAACGGTGACTCTCATCAGCCATGCCCCTCAAGCGAACGCCGCCTCTGATCAAGCACGCGCCGCTGTGCGGGCGGCTGGATACGAGTTGGCGTCCGACTTCGGTGGGCCCACGTCGCGGCGGAGCCAGCGATGGGTCCGGCCCCGTACCCTCGCGATGCGCTCGGTTCGGGTCTGATCGTGCACGGCCAGGTTGGGCCAGCGACGGGTGGGCCGTTCGATGTCGTCGTGATCGGGGCTGGGCAGGCGGGTCTGGCACTCGGTTGGTATCTGCAGCGACTTGGAGCCTCATTCGCCATCCTCGATGGCGCCCCCGAGGTGGGCCACTCATGGCGCACACGCTGGGATTCATTGCGTTTGTTCACGCCGGCCAGATACGACTCTCTTCCGGGGACGCCGTTTCCTGGCGACCCGGATCACCACCCGACAAAGGATGAGGTGGCCGACTTCCTGCGCGAGTACGCCGAGCACCATCGGTTGCCAGTGCGCTTGGGTATGCCGGTGAGCCGACTTGAACGAGCCGCAGGCGCGTTCATCGTGACGACGCCGCAGGGAACGATGGAGGCCACGCAGGTCGTGATAGCGACGGGCGCGTTTCACGCTCCGGCCCTGCCCGACCTGGCAACTGCCCTTGACCCCCGCGTCAGGCAGTTGCACAGCAGCACCTATCGCAGCCCCCGCGATGTTCCGGACGGACCGGTCATGGTCGTCGGCGCCAGCAACTCCGGCCTGCAGATCGCGCAGGAGCTGGCCGCGACCCATCCGGTGACGGTCGCCGTGGGCACACCACCGCGGACCCTGCCGCAGCACCTGCTCCGAAGGGACATCTTCTGGTGGCTAGACCGGGCGGGGATGATCACGCGCCGGTCGGACAGTCTGCTCGTCCGGCGCCTTCGCACCCGCGGCGAGCTCGTCATCGGCACTCGGGTCGCAGACCTGCGGTCGGACGGCGTTGACTTCGCCGGACGCGTCACAGCAGTGACCGGACAGCAGGTCACCACCGTGGATGGTCGGACGCACACCCCTGCGACCGTCATCTGGGCGACCGGCTTTCGCCCCGACTGGTCGTGGCTTCACGTTCCGGTGTTGACCGAGCGAGGCGAACTCGACCACACCCGGGGCGTGTCGAAGGTGCCCGGCCTGTACTTCCTCGGCCTGCCGTGGCAGCACAGCAGAGGATCGTCACTGCTGGGATGGGTTCAGCACGACGCCGCGCACATTGCCGCGCACTTGACCGCCAGAGCCGGCCATCCCGCGCATCCTGGCGCGATCCAGGTACCCGTCCCAGCTCAACCCGAGAACGGAGAAACAGCGTGCTAGCCGTCGTCGCAAGCCCGAACCTGTCCGAGCCACCACTGCGCCTGACTCACGTGCCCGAACCAGCCGTCAAGAAGGGGTGGGTCACCGTGCGGTTGCGGGCGGCGGCACTCAACCGGCTCGACCGCATGATGTTGGACGACCGGCCCTCCCTCGGACGGCCGTCGATACTCGGATCCGATGGCGCCGGCATCGTCCACGAAGTCGGGACTGGGGTCCGCGGCGTCCACCCCGGGCAAGAAGTGGTCATTTCCCCCTCGATGTTCTGGGGAGACGACATGGCGAGCCCCGGTTCCGAGTACGAGATCCTCGGCTCTCCCACGGATGGCACCCACGCCGAGCTGGTCACAGTGCCAGCGGAGAACGTCTTGTCAAAGCCTGATCGACTGAACTGGGCGGAGGCCGCCGCCCTGCCCATGGCTGGAGTCACCGCCTGGAGAGCCCTGGTGACCAGAGGCGGTCTCGTCTCTGGAGAGACCGTCATCATCGGTGCAGCGTCATCAGGAGTGGGCACCTTTGCCGTGCAGATCGCCAAGGAGCTCGGGGCGCGTGTCGTGGCAATCACCTCCGCCAACCGCGCCGACGCGGTTCGGTCCCTTGGCGCAGACGCAGTCGTGCTGCGCACGCAGTCCGGCATGAGCCCCAACCTCGCGAAGGTCGCCGGGAACGCCGACCTTGCACTGGACCCCACCGGAGCGCTGTGGCAGCCGTTCGCTGACGCCCTTCGCCCCGGCGGCCGTCTGGTTGCAGTCGGCAAGATGGCGGCTGACCAGGCCGCGATACGGGTTCAGTCCGTCTACTGGAAGCAACTGGACATCCGAGGGTCGTCGATGGGCAGCCCGCGGGACTTCGACGCGCTGATGCGGCACGTGGAGACTGCCGGGTGGTCACCCGTCATCGACTCCTCGTTTCCCCTTGAACGCATCAACGATGCGTACAGCCGCCTCGACTCGCCGGACCGAGTGGGCAAGGTGACCATTGCCATGCCCGGTGCGTAGTTCGCCTGTCAGGCGCAGACGGGGCCGACACGTGTGGGGCGCCGTTGCAGGATGCAACGGCCATGGAACTCACCGGGGGGCGGGACAAAGCGCTTTGGCGGTACCCGGTCAGACGGGCGGCTGCGGGTCGTACTGCACGTCATGGCGAACAGCACGCGCCCGGTCGGGGCCCGCGAGCCGGGACACGAGGTGCAACGCCATGTCGATGCCTGCGCTGACCCCGGCGCTGGTGATGACGTCGCCGTCGTCGACGAAACGGGCGGTGTCGTCCACGTCGATCGACGGGTCGAGCTCGTGGAGCAGCTCCAGGGACTGCCAGTGCGTCGTGGCGGGCCGCCGAGCCAGCAGGCCGGCGGCGGCATACACGAGGGCGCCGGTGCACACACTGGTCATCAGCGGAACAGTCGCGCGCTGCCCACGGACCCACGCCAGGTGGTCCTCGTCGCGCATCAACACCCGGGTGCCCTGACCGCCCGGATGGATGAGCACCCGCATCGGCGGCACGTCGGCGAACGAGTGGTGCGCGCCCATGACCAGCCCCTTGGAGGCGCGGACCGGCTGGCCGTCCTTGGACACGAACGAGACCGTCCAGCCGTCCTGCGGGTAGGTCAGGGTCCAGTTCGCCAAGACCTCCCAGGGGCCGACGGCGTCGARCTCCTCGACGTCGTCGAACAGCAGGATGCCGATGTGCTTGGTCGCAGCAGGCGCGGTGGGTTCCACGGCGGCGCTGGGTGATGTCATGAGGAGTCCTTCGGTGTGGGCGCGGTGTACTTCGGTGAGTCCACGATGGCCCTTCGTGGCAGGTCTCACCCCGGTCAATGTGCCGGGATGCGGCGAAGGTCGGCCCGGGCCAGCGGTACGGTCGGCTGGTGCTACACGGCCGCGAGCCCGAACGCGCGCACCTTGCCGCCCTGGTGGACCGAGCGCGCGCCGGAACGGGTGCCGTGCTGGTCGTGCTGGGGGAGCCCGGCGTCGGCAAGACCGCCCTGCTGCGTGACCTGACCACCGGCCAGGGGGCCGGTCAGGGTGGGGACGTTCGTGTGGTGCGCACAGCCGGCGTGGAGTCCGAGTCGCCGTTGCCGTATGCCGCGCTGCACCGCCTGTTGCGTCCCGTCACCGATTTCGACCGGTTGCCTGTTCCTCAGGCGCGGGCGCTGCGGGTTGCGTTCGGCCTCGAGGACGGACCCAGCGTCGAGCCGTTCCTGGTGGGGGTCGCCACCCTGTCCGTGCTGACTGATGCAGCCGAGCCCGGTAAGCCCTTGCTCTGTGTGGTCGACGACGCGCACTGGCTCGACTCGGCCAGCGCGGATGCGCTGCTGTTCGCGGCCCGGCAGCTGGCGGCGGACCCGGTGGCCATGGTCTTCGCCGCCCGGACCGGTGACGCGGGCGGACGAGGGTTCGCCCCGCCAGGGCTGCCCGCCCTCGAGGTCGGCGGCCTCGACGACGACGCTGCCCGTCAACTGCTTGACGAACGCGGTGGTGACCCGCTGCCGGGCGAGGTCGCCGAACGCCTCGTCCGTGACACCGGTGGGAACCCCCTCGCCCTGCTGGAACTGCCCTCCGGGCTGAGCCCGGCGCAGCTGCGCGGGCAGGCTCCGCTGCCGCAACAGCTCACGTTGACCGCCGGAGTGGAACGCGCGTTCCTGGACCGGTGCCGTCGCCTGCCCGAACAGGTGCAGACGCTGCTGCTGGTCGCCGCCGCCGACGCCACCGGAGGCGTCGCCACCGTCCGGCAAGCGGCCGCCACTCTCGGCGTCGACACGACCGCCTGGCAGGACGCCGAGCGGTCGAGCCTGCTGACCGTGACCGGCGACGTCGTGACGGTGCGGCACCCGTTGGTCCGCTCCGCCGTCTACCAGGCGGCCACCAGCTTCGAGCAGCGCCAGGTGCACCGAGCCCTGGCGGACGCAGTCGGCCCCCACGACCCGGAGCGGGCGACGTGGCACCGGGCCGCAGCAGCGGACGGACCCGACGCCGGCGTCGCCGACGCCCTCCACGACGTGGCAGTTCGGGCCGAGCAACGCGGCGGCCACCTCGCCGCTGCCGACGCGTTCGAACGCTCCGCCGCACTGAGCGTGAGCGAACCTGACCGCGCCACGCGACTGTTCGGCGCGGCGCGCACCGCGTGGGCGGCAGGGCAAGCGCTCCGCGCCCGCACGTTGGCATCCTCGGCCCGTGACCTCGCCATGGACCCGCTGCAGCGAGCCGACATCGACCGGCTCCGGGCCCGCATCGAGGTCAACGTCGGCTCCGCCGTCGACGCCCACCGCATCTTCACGATCGGCGCCCGTGGCGTCGCAGACCATGACGCCGGTCGCGCCCTGGAGATGGCGTGCGCAGCCGCACTGAACCGCACCTACGGCGCCGACAGCGGAGCCACCCTGGGCACGGACCTCCTGGCAGGGCTGCAGACCCCATCCGAACAGGACGCCCCGCGCACTGCGTGCCTGCGACTGCTGCTGGGGACCCTGACGGCGTCCGCCGACCAGGACTGGGCTCGCGCCGCTCCCGCCCTTGAGCGGGCACTGGAGGCCGGACGCCAGGTCGAGGACCTGGACGTGATGGGCAACCTCGGCAACACAGCACTGCACCTCGGCCACGACGAAGGAGCCCGCTTCTACTACTCCGCCATGGTCTCCACCGCTCGCGAGGCGGGAGCAGGCATGGTCGTCCTCTACGCCCTGGAACGCCTCATGTTCGCCCAGCTCCCCACCGGCCCGTGGACCCTCATGCGCAGCTCCATCGACGAAGCACTGACCTTGGCGCGCAGCGTCGGCCAGCCCACCCTGACCGCCGCACCACTGGCCTCGCTGACCCTCCTGGCTGCCCTGAGCGGCAGCGACGACTTCGACCACCACCTCGAAGCGCTCGAGGACGTCATCGCCAGGTACCCGCTGGGAATCATGACCGGTCCCGCACACGACGTCACCCGTTGGGCCAAGGGCGCCCGCGCCGCCGCCCAARGTGATGCACCCGCAGCGCTGCACCACCTGTCCGGGATGAGGGTGCCGGCCCTCCACCGGCTCGCCACCGTCGACCGGCTCGAGGCAGCCGTCCGAGCCGGCGACACCGACCAGGCCCTGGCGTGGGTTGAGGAGCTCGCCCCCTTCGCACGCGGGACCGGACAGCCGTGGGCCCTCGGTGCCGTCGCCCTCGGTCGCGCCCTGACGACGCCGGACCCGGCCGACGCGACGGCGGCGTTCGAGCGGGCCGTCGGCCACTACCGTCGCGCGTCACGCCCCTACGACCTGGCGCGGACCCAGCTCGCCTCCGGCGAGCTCCTGCGCCGCACCAACCGCCGTGTGGATGCCCGCACCCATCTGCGGGCAGCGTTGGAGACGTTCACCGACCTGGGCGCCGCCCCGCTGGTGGAGCGCGCCTCGCAGGAGCTGCGCGCGTCGGGCGAGACCGCCCGCAAACGCGACCCGTCCACCCTGCTGGACCTGACACCGATGGAGCGCAAGGTCGCCCAGCTGGTCAGTACCGGCCTGTCCAACAAGGACGTCGCCGCCCAGTGCTGGGTGTCACCCCGAACGGTGGCGTTCCACCTCCGCAACGTGTTCACCAAGGTCGGCGTCAGCTCGCGGACCGAGCTCGCCCAGCTCGACTTCGGCTGACCCCTCGCGCGCCTGGGGCGGGCAGGCGCTCTGGGTCGTCGGCGGCATACCCGGCCATTTGACCGGCGCGAGCCCTTGGCGTTCCGACGACGGTAGGTCCCACCACCACCACCAAGATCTCGTCCGGGGTGGTGTGACCAAGAGCCGAGCTCGACCGAGACCGCCCAAGGAGTTGTCATGCACGCCAAGCCCGCCGCCGAACCACTCGCGGTCGACACCGCCATCCCGCCCGCAACCACACCTCATACCCCCGCCGCGACCACACCGCACGACCCGACCAACCCCGCCCACCCCGGTCACGCACTCACCCCCAACCACGACGGCGACACCGGTGATGGGCCGCGAAAGTCCTGGGTCGTGCTGGCCCTGGCCCTCGCCGCACAGATCCTCGTGGTCCTGGACATCTCCGTCGTCAACACGGCCCTGCCCTCCATCGGGCGGGATCTGCACCTGGACGGGTCCGACATGCAGTGGGTCGTCACCGCGTACCTGATGATGTCCGGCGGTGGGCTGCTGTTCGGTGGCCGCGTCGCCGACCTGCTGTCGCGCAAGTGGGTGTTCCTGACGGGACTGACCGTGTTCACCGTCACGTCTGTCGTGAGCGGATTCGCCAGCAGCGCAACCGAACTCGTCACCGCCCGTGCGGGCCAGGGGCTCTCCGCCGCACTGATGACCCCCGCAGCCCTGTCCATCATCATGACCACGTACTCCGGCGCGCAGCGCCGTCTCGGACTCACCCTGTGGGGTGCCGTCGGGTCCCTCGGCGTCGCCGCAGGCGTCCTGCTCGGCGGAGCCCTGACCACGTGGGCCGGGTGGCAGACCATCTTCTGGATCAACGCCCCCATCGGAGCTGTTGCCCTCCTGGCCGGCCTCAAGGTCATCCCCGCTTCGACGACACCACGTGTCACCCTGAAGCAGTTCGACGTGGCCGGCGCCGTCGCCGTCATCGGCAGCCTCGCCGCTCTCATCTACGGACTCGGGGCCACCGAGCAGCACGGCTGGCTCTCAGCGCGGGTGCTCGTCGCCTTCGCCACCTCGGCGGTGCTCGCGGTGGCATTCATGCTCCGGGAGAACAAGGCTGCGAACCCGCTCGTCCCGCCGCACACGTGGAAGGTCAAGTCCCTGGTGTCCGGCACCACCGTCATGCTCGGCGTCACCGGTGTCCTGGTCGGCACGGTGTTCCTGGTCTCCATCTTCGTCCAGACCGTCATGGGGTACTCCGCCATCCGCGCCGGCGTGGCGTTCGTCCCGTTCGCCCTGGCCATCACCGTCGGCACGGTCGTGGCCAGGCACGCCCTGGCTCACGGAACCCCTCGCGCCGTCGCCGCCATCGGCCTGGTCATCGTGGCCGGGGGAGCGGTCCTGCTCGCCCGGGCTTCCGCCGGGTCCGGCTTCGCCACCGGCGTCCTGCCCGGCCTGGTCGTCATCGGACTCGGCGTCGGCATGGTCTTCGCGCCCGTGTCCATCACCGCCATGGCCGGCATCCCGCCCCAGCACGCCGGGATGGCATCCGGGTTCCTCATGACCGGACACGAGGTCGGCGCCGCCCTCGGCGTCGCCGTCCTGTCAGCGGTCGCCAGCAGTGCAGGGAGCCTGGCCAGCGCGACCGGCGTCGTCGACGGCTTCCCCCGCGGGTTCCTCGCCGCCGCGGGCATCGCCGCAGTGCTCGCCGTCTTCGCCTACCTGCGGATGCCCGCCGGGCGCGTCGAAGGCGGCGCCGGCATGCACCTGCACCACTGACGCAGGACCTGCACCCAGACTCGTCGTGGCCGTTGGGTCGCCCGGACCTCCGTCCCTCGGAGGTCCGGGCGTCGTTGAAGGATCCGCCCCGTCCTGGCGCGGCGGATCCTTCAAGGACTGGGACCCGTGGAGGGCGGCGCTAGGCGATGGTGGCCCTGAACGCGATTCCCTCGCCGGCGATCTCCGCCGACTCCTCGATGGGATGGATGAGCCTGGCCGTGAAACGGAGCCAGGGCGTGAACGCCGCCACGGTTCGTGCGAGGGTCGCGGCGCTGTCGACCTCGATGAGGGCCACGCCACCTTCCCCGTCCGCGAAGCCGTAGAAGCCCTTGAAGTCGGCTCCCTCGGGCGGTTTCCACCCCTGGAACACCGCCAGCGAACGGGCTGCGGCTTCCTCAGAGATGTCGGCGAACTCCCAGGCGACATGCATCAACATGACCCGAAACCTCCAGTGTGTGGGATCTGGATCGCCGGGGTGAGGTCCCCGGTTCAGACGCCGGGCTCGCTGGCAGCGGCCACGGGCCCCTGACGTCGCACCCAGCCTGCGCCGCGGCCGCCCACGCAGCCACCGCCAAATGGGTGAGAGGAGGCCCGGACCGCGGTCCGGGCCTCCTCTCATGCGGCACGACGTGGGTATGCCGCGTCGCAGGGTCAGTGCCGCGATGGCATGACTTCCTCCCTGCAGGAGTCATGCCACCGCGGGCAGCCGCTCAGCCAGGAACTGCTGAAGCGTGTCGCGGTCGTCCGGGCCGTAGGGGCCGGAGCCGGCCACCAGCGCCGTCAGGCCGCTGGGGCGCACCACGTGCATTCCGCCGATCTCCAGGTCGGCCACCGAGAGGGGAAGCAGTCCGTCGACGAAGCACAGGGCCCCGGTCACCGGCACGTCGTCGAGTCCGGCGGCCACCAGGATCATGCGCAGCACCTCGACGCGCTGGGCGATGGCCCTCACGGCGGCGGTCATGACCCGACCTCCAACCACGAGGTCGTCGCCGGTGGCGTCGGCTTCGCCCGTGGGGCGGACCTCGATCGACGCGTTCTTGAAGTGGAGCACGTCGATCACGTAGACCCCGGCCGCGCCGATCGCGATGTGCTCGATGCGGCCGCGCCGACCTGGCACCCGCCGGTTGTGCAGCGAGAGCACACCGTTCGTCGTCGCCGCGTCCAGGATGGCGCACACGGCCGCTTGGGGCTTGCCGACCCTCGGCTGACCCTGCTGCGTCCGGAAGCTCCGCACCGACAGCAGTCGGGTGAACAGCCCCGCCCGACGACGCGGAGCCGTCGCAGGCATGAGCAGGTCCGGGACAGCAGCTGCCTCGTGCCGTGAGCGCTGGGCTTCGGTCCCAGCGACTTCCGCGGCAGCCGTCGGGCCCGGCTCCAGGGCGGCCGAGGGCGCCACCTCTGGCGCCACCGTTGGCGCGGCTGGCGGAACTGCCGTGGGGGCCGCCGCTGGCGCCGCCATGGACGGCTCGGGCCGGGCGATGGCTGGCGGGGTCGTGATGGGTCCCGTCGGCTCCGGGGACCCGGCCCCGTCGGCATCCGGCAGCGTCTCGGTCCGGGCCTTGCGCCGCGGCAGCGTGATCAGCTGGTTGGTCTGCGTGGCGGCCTGCCCCGCCAGCGGAGCGGGCCCGGACAAGGAGTTCGACCACTCCGTCGGCACGTGCAGGACCGCGGGCATGGACGCGCGCCCCGCCGGTGCAGACGCTTCACGAAGCGCCTTCAGTGTCGCCGCGATGACCAGCTCGTCCGCGGTCCACGTGGCCGGCAGGACGGCGTCGCCGCCGGGTGAGGCGGCACCAGGTCCTGGGGTTGGGGAGCCACCTGCCATACAGGCGAGACACACGACCTTCTCCTGCAGCGCGGCATACCCCGCCCGCTCGCCCGCTCCGACGAGCTCCCCGCAGCCGCACACGCCGGCTCGTTCCAATCTGACGATCTCAGGCACCATGGCGCCTACCCCCTTGGGTTCGAGGCTGCCAATCTGGCACGCGGCACCGATACCCAGCGTTCAGTTCTGCCTCCAGGGGGCAGATTTGAGTACCCATCCCGTATACGTTTGGTCGAATCAGGTAAGAACTCGACCAAATGGCGAGCGCCCGGACCCATGTCGGCGTACCATGACGCGACCCCCGGGGGCCCGTGGTCGATCTGCCTGGCCGACGAGCCGTGTGCGGTCCGACTCGTCAGCCTCTGTGCGTGCTCGCAGCCCGCGCCGCTACCACGTGACTTCCTTGCAGCCCGTGTGCGTGTCGGGCTCGACCTGCAGCGTGGCGTGCTCGACGCCGAACTGGCTGCGCATCACCTGCATGGCCTGGTCGAGCACCCCGTGGGCGTCGGCGTGCTCACCCGTGACCAGGTGGGCGGTGGCGACGTTCATCCCCGAGGTCAGGGTCCAGACGTGCAGGTCGTGGACCTCGCGCACCCCCGGGACGCCGGCGAGCGCCTGGGCAACGGTGTCGGGGTCCATTCCTGCGGGGGCGTGCTGCCCGAGGACCACCATGACCTCACGTCCCAGCATGACCGCCCTGACGGCGACGAAAGCCGCGATGGCCAGGGCGATCCCGGTGTCCCACCACGCGCTCCCCGTGGTGGCCACCAGGACGCCGGCGGCGACGACCCCGACCGAGCCGAGCGTGTCGGCCACCACCTCGAGGTAGGCGCCCTTGACGTTCAAGGACTCCCCTGCGCCGCCGCGCAGGAGCGTAAGGCAGCCCACGTTGACGACCAGGCCGATCGAGCCGACGACGAGCATGGGTCCAGACGAGACCTCGACCCCCGCGCCGATCCGGCTGATCGCCTCGAGGGCGATGTAGGCGGAGACGCCGAGCATGAGGAGGACGGTGAGCCCCGAGGCGAAGACCTCCGCACGGTAGGACCCGAACGTCCGTCCGCCGGTGGTGTCGGGCCGTGCCGCGATCCGGGTGGCGACCAGCGCCGCTCCCAGCGCGACGACATCGGCAGCCATGTGTCCGGCATCGCTGAGCAGGGCCAATGACCCGGAGACGAGTCCGGTGACCAGCTCGACGACGAAGAAGCCGGCCACGAGGACGAACGCAGTGCGCAGCCGCCAGCGGTGGGCCGCACCCGGGTGGCCGTGGGGTTGGCCGTGCGAGTGGCCGTGCGAGTGGCCGCTCACGTCGGYACGTCAGCGCCGGCGGCTGCGGCGGGCTCGCTCACGCAGCGCATGTCCCGATCGTACGTCACCGGGGCAGCCGGGCTCGCGCGGATGACGGTGTGCCGCGTCGACGGCACGGCGTTCGCCGCGCGCCCGCACCGAGAGGTACTATCGACGTGTTCCGGCTCCCGGCCGTACCGCGATTCTGGCAACACCGCAGCTCTGGCAACGACTGAGCTCGAAGCCTGGCGGACCTCGATCCGTGGTTGTCGGTTGCACGCGTGGGCGAGCCGTCGGGGTTGGCACGCCGATCTGTCCCAGCACTGCGGGACCGCGGAGCAGGCGGTCCTCAGGGTCCGCTCGGCTCGGCGTCCCACACCGCCCCGGCCGCGCGTCTGCGCGGCACCTGTCGTTCCGCTCGGCCCGCTCGTCGCGGGCATCCTGAGGAGGAGTTCTTGGCTCAGCGAGGCCAGCGCCAGTCCGGCGCCCAGCGCACCCAGCGACGCGGTCGCCCCCTCGACAACGAGGGGATCATCCCGGTGTTGGCTCGCGCCGTGCGCGAGGTCGAGACGGACGCCCAGCGAGGCCGAGTCAAGCCTGCCGGACGGGTGAAGTTCCAGGTCATCGGCCTGTTGGTGCGCGAGGAGCGGGCTCGGGTCAAGGCCGACTCCGCCGCCACGACCGCTGAGCGCGAGGCCCAGCTCAAGCGCCTCGACGGCATCGCGACGATCCTGGCCAAGACCGCGGCGAGGGACACCTCACTGCTCGCCCTCCTCGCCGAGGACGCCGTCGTCAGCCAGTCGGCAGCGGGCCTGCGGCGTGACATGGTGCGCGCCGCTGGTCTGGAGCCGGAGCCAGAAGCGGCCGAGCCGGAGGCAACCCCAGGGGTGGCTCCCCAGCCCGAGCGCCGCGCGGTGCCGCAGTCCGTCGTCGCCCGGCAGCTCGCCAACCCGTTCCTCGCTCCCGACTTCAGCGCCGTCGCGCCGCGCAGGCCCACGACCGGTCGGCTGGCCAGCTGGGAGCTCCTCGGTCCGCTCTTCAGGGCCTTCGAGTACGGCGGCGACTCGTCCTGCATGTCCCTGCCCGAGCCGGTCAGCGTCCTGCGCGGGGCCGGCGAGCTCCAGCTCATGCACCACCAGGGTCAGGTCGTCGCGGCAGCGGCTGCCGGGCACCGCAGCTTCCTCCTGGCCGACGAGCCGGGCCTGGGCAAGACGGCACAGGCGCTGCTGGCCGCCCAGGCCGCGAACGCCTACCCGCTGCTGGTCGTCGTCCCCAACGTCGTCAAGGCCAACTGGGCGCACGAGGCAGAGCTGTGGACCCCTGGCCACCCCGCCACGGTGATCCACGGCAACGGTGACAACATCGACGGCTTCGCCGACATCGTCGTCGTCAACTACGAGGTCCTCGACCGCCACGTCGGGTGGCTCGGTGACCTGGGGTTCCGGGGCATGGTCGTCGACGAGGCCCACTTCATCAAGAACAAGACCTCGCAGCGCTCGCAGCACGTCCTGCAGCTGGCGGAGCGGATCCGCACCCGCACCCCCAACCCGTTGCTCATGGCCCTCACCGGCACCCCGCTCATCAACGACATCGAGGACTTCAAGGCCATCTGGCAGTTCCTCGGCTGGATCGAGGAGAAGAAGCCGCGGCACGCGCTGATGGCTGCCCTCGAGGAGACCGGTTTGACCCCGGCCGACTCCGGTTTCTACTCCGCCGCCCGCACCAGCGTCATCGACCTCGGCATCGTCCGTCGTCGCAAGGTCGACGTGGCCGCCGACATCCCCGCCCGTCGCGTGGCCGACCTGCCCGTCGAGCTCGACGACGATGCCGGCCGGTCGATCCGGGCGGCGGAGCAGGAGCTCGCGCGTCGACTCGTCAAGCGCTACCACGCCGCACTCGAAGCCCGCACGTCCGGAGTCGTCGTCGAAGGCATCGACCACGACCTCGTGCGCCGGGTGGCGACCTGGGAGCGCGAGGAGGGCAGCAAGGCCAAGTCCGGCGACAACGTGTTCACCGTGATGCGCCGGATCGGCCAGGCCAAGGCAGGGCTGGCCGCCGACTACGCGGGACAGCTCGCGCGCAGCGTCGGCAAGGTCGTCTTCTTCGCCAAGCACATCGACGTCATGGACGTCGCGGAGGAGACCTTCGCCCGGCGCGGGGTCAGGTACTCCTCGATCCGCGGGGACCAGACCCCCAAGGTGCGCAAGGCCAACATCGACGCCTTCGTCAACGACCCCGACGTCGCCATCGTCGTCTGCTCCCTGACGGCCGCCGGAGTGGGGCTCAACCTCCAGGTCGCCTCCAACGTCGTGCTGGCCGAGCTGTCGTGGACCGCCGCCGAGCAGACCCAGGCCATCGACCGGGTCCACCGCATCGGCCAGGACGAGCCGGTCACGGCCTGGCGGATCATTGCCGCCCAGACGATCGACGCCAAGATCGCCCAGCTGATCGACAGCAAGGCGGGGCTCGCGGCCCGGGCCCTCGACGGCTCCGACGAGGAGGTCGGCTCCTCGGCGGACGTGCAGCTCGAGGCCCTCGTGGCCCTGCTCACCGAGGCCCTGACCGACGAGCTCGGCGCAGCCGACGACGCGGTGGACGCGCTGGCCGCGACGGTCTCACCCGCCACGGCGTCTGACTCGTCCCGGGCCTCGTCGCAGGCCGAGGCGCCGGTCGCCCGGATCCCCGCGCTCGACCTGTTCTCCACCACGGAGATGTCGGCCACGCAGTAGGCGCGTCCGACCGACCGGACCCTGGGCGGGCCAGCGGCTCCGTGTGACCTGGCCGCCCGTGACCGAGGCGGTCATCACGACCGGACCGGACGGCAGGGCGTAGAGCTCGTACTCGCCCTCGGTCACCGAGGGATAGACGAGCGTGTGGACGACCCCCTCGCCGTCGGGTCGGGCCACGACCGCGACGTGCGGGTATGCCGCGCGGCCGCCGGCTGGAGGGTGGTCGTGGCTGTTGTCGTGGCCGTTGTGGTGGTGGTCGTGGTGCTGGTCGGCCGGGGAGCGGCCGTGGGTGTGGGAGTGCCCGCGGTCGTCGGCGGTGCCGGCGCCGGCTGCGGTCGCGCCCGAGGGGCGCAACTCCACCTCGAGGCCTTCGCTGGGCGCCGGCATGACCACGACGAGGGCGCCCACGTCGCCCCCGATGTCGAGCAGGACCGGTCCCTGACCGGCATACGGGTTCTCGCTGTTGCCGCCCATGGCGGCCTCCTTGGGAGCCGTGACGGCGACCGGCTGGTGGTCCCCGGTCGCCGCCACGACGGTCTCAGGCCGCGGGTGTCCCGGGCGTCGTCTGGTAGCCCCCGGCCGGGTGGCCGAGGTAGGGGAACGCGTCGAGGTAGGGCGCGTTCGTGTTGGACGTCCCGTCGTTCAGCACCGACACCGCCCCGTCCGGGGTGAAGGTCGGGTCGACGAGCGGGATGGTGGCGCCGGCCACGGCACGCAGCTCGATCGCCACGACGTCGTCGATCACCCGTCGGCCGTTGGGGAAGCCCGCGGCGTCACCCGCGACCAGCCCGATCGGGTTGGGGTCGGCGGTCGGAGGGACTGCGACGTTGAGGCGCAGCATGTCTGCCTGAGTGCTCCCGCTGTAGTTCTGGAAGCCGGGCACGATGCCGGCGGGGATTCCCGTGAGCAGGATCGCGAGCAGGTCGGCCCGGGGCTTGGTGTAGGCCGCCAGCTTCGGGAAGACACCGGGGTAGAGGACCGGGAGGAGCTTGGCCAGCTCCGGCTGGGCCACGTACTTGGCGAAGACCGAGTCGTCGTAGGGCTGGCTCGCGTTCCAGCGGTCCTTCTTGGCCATCGGCGTGATGACCTCGTTGAACAGCGGGTTGCCCAGCCGCGAGACCTGGCTGAACGGACCACGCCACGCGTAGCGGCCGGACACGTCGTCCCAGATCCGCGACTTCTGCCGACTCGACGTGGCCCAGACGCCGATGACGGACCCGGCGTCGAGCGGGTCGGTCGGGCGGTTGGCCCTGCGGGTCAGGTCGGAGATGGGCACCTGGATCGCGATGCTGTGCACGTTGAGCCCCTGGGTGCCGTTGACCCCGACGGCAGCCGCAGACGGGATGAGGTGGAGCATCTGGAACGGGCGCAGCGTGCCCAGGTCGAAGATGCTCCCGAGGTCAACGTGGAACCCCTCGGCCCGCTGCCCCGCGAAGACCGTGCGACCACCCTGGATCGAGTGGACGGCCTGACCCGCCAGGGTGGCGTAGCTCGGCGTGCTCCGCGGTCCGATGTTGACCGGGGGGCAGGACAGCCGGCTGGCCAGGAGCCGTCCGGTGTCGCCGCGCGCCACTCGCGTGACCGAGTAGGACTGCGGACGGTTCCAGGCCGGATCCGAGATCGAGGAGATGGGTCCGGTGTTGTAGAGGAACGTCGAGTCGCTGCGGACCTTGGTGCTGAACCGGAACTGGTAGGTCACGTCAGCCCGGGCATCGCCCTTGTTGCTCACGTGGATCTCGTACAGCACCTCGTCGCCGAACTCGTAGAAGTTCGGTCCGCCCTGAGGGCTCTGGAACGGGATGAAGTTGGCGATCAGCGTGACCGTGTCGGGCTTGTCGGGGCTGACGAACGCGTACACGTCGGTGTTGTCGGCCACCGGGTCCTTGGAGACCTCAGGGGCTTCGCGGTGTGAGGACATGGGTCACTTCCTCGCGGCCCGGGTGAGGCGGAGCACGAGGTCGGCATCCTCGACGACGACCTCGTCCTCGCCGAACAGGATGGACACGCGACCGGTCGTCACGTCGTCGATGTAGGCAACCAGGGGTTGGCCGTCCGGGTCCGCTGCATCCGGTCGGGACGTGCTCGGGGCGGCGAGCGCCCCGGGGGCGGCCACGACGGCCGCTGCGGCTGCGGCGCTCGACCCGGCCGCAGCCAGGAAGATTCGCCGGGATGTATCGCTCATTGCTGACTCCTTGAGAGGGCGCGGGCACCCTGATCCCACGCGTGCGGGTGGCCAAGCCAGCTGGGCACCAATCGTCGCTGACGTGACCCACCTCACATTCGGAGCCGTGGTTCAGACGGATGGGTCCCGGGTGGCGTCAGCCGGCGGCGCCGATGCGCAGCGCCTCGGCCAGGGTCTGTGCCGCGGTGGACACCGTGTGACCCAGCGGGACGGTGCCCTGACCGACCTCGAACTGGGCACCCCCGCCGACGTGCACGGTGAGCTGCGGCCTCGCGGCGTGGAGGGCCGCCACGGTCTCGCGCACGGCCAGGACGTCCGTGGCCGTCGGCACTCCGATGACGACTGCGGCGGGGTGGTGGTGCTGGACCACCGCCACCCAGTGCTGCGCGGGCAGGTCGGCGCCGAGGTAGACGACCTCGACCCCTGCCCGGCGCAGGAGGACCGCGAACGCCAGGATGCCGAGCTCGTGGTGTGACCCACGGGCCAGGCCCACGGCGACGCGTGGCCCCTGCGGGACCGGTGCAGCCTCCATCGCGACCCCCAGCTTGCGGTGCAGCGTGGCGCTGACGACGTGCTCGCCGGCGACGTCCACGCGCCCGGCCTTCCACTGGTCGCCGAGCATCCGAAGGGCGGGCATCAGCCAGGTGTCCACGACCTGTTCGAGGCTTCCCTCCGCGAACGCGCGGTTGACGGCCTCACCCACGGCTGCCGGGTCCATCTCGGCGGCTCCCCGCGCCAGCGCGGTGACATCCCAGGCTCCTCGCGCCACAGGCGCGTCCGCGTCCGAGGCGCGTCCCGTGGACGCGCCGTCCCGGGCCGCGCCACCGTCCGCGTCGTGGCCCGCGGAGCCCCGGGAGCCCTTGGCCGGGCCGGCGCCGACCTCGTCGGTGCCTGTGAGGTAGGCCTCCCACGGTTGGTGCTGCTCGTCGTCGGGGGAGTCGGTGTCGTCGGAGCGCAGGTGCTCGGCCGCCTGGCGCGGCGACCAGCCGGCGGCGACCAGGGCGGCCATCGCGCGGAGCAGCTGCAGCCCCCGCTCGTCGTACAGCCGGTAGCCGCCCTCGGTGCGGACCGGCTTCACCAAGCCGTAGCGCCGCTCCCAGGCACGCAAGGTGGCGGACGGAACGCCGGTCAGCCGAGCGGCGTGCCCAATCGTGTACACCGTGGCAGCGTCCCACATCGTGGGTGGACGGCGTCCCTGATCATTGGGCAAACCATGGACAACAATCGGCTCTCAGTGCTGTTCCTGCTGACAGGATGTCGCCATGAGCCAGGCCGTCCTGCCCGAGGTGGCGCCGGGCCGGATCGTCGGCGTCGACGTGGCGCGCGCCCTGGCCCTGATCGGGATGATGGCCACCCACATGCTCCCGGGGATCGAGGGCACCCACGTCCCGTGGCCGCAACAGGGGGCCGGAGGACGGGCGGCGGCCCTGTTCGCCGTCCTCGCCGGCGTCAGCGTGGCGCTGGTCAGTGGGCGCACGACGCCAGTGCGAGGGCGTGCCCGGTATGCCGCGTCGATCCGCCTCGTCGTCCGCGCGGGATTCATCGGAGTCCTGGGCCTCCTGCTGGGCCTGGTGCCCTCGGGCATCGCAGTGATCCTGGCGTTCTACGCGGTGCTGTTCCTGCTCGGCCTGCCGTTCCTCGGCCTGCGGGCGCCTGCCCTGGCCGCGCTCGCCACCGCCTGGGCGCTCGTCGCGCCCGTCGTCTCGCTCGTGGTGAGGCCCCACCTGCCGGAGCACGTCGTCGGCAGTCCCACACCGGCGTCCCTGATGTCACCCCACCTGCTGCTCAACGAGCTGCTCCTGGTCGGCTACTACCCGGCTGTCGTGTGGCTGGCCTACCTCTTCGCCGGGATGGCGATGGGCCGAGTGGACCTGCGGCGCAAGGGAGTCGACGTGTGGCTCCTCGCGGCCGGGGGAGTCCTGGCGGTGGCGGCGACAGTGGTCTCCCGAGTGCTTCTCGCCCGCGCGGACGCTGCTGCCGCGCTCGCGTCGACCTATCCCGATCCCTCCATCGGCTCCGACCCGTCCGCACTGCATGCGGCCCTCACGCACGGCCTGCACGGCACGACGCCCACCGGGTCGTGGTGGTGGCTCGCCACCGTGGCGCCGCACTCCGGCACGCCCCTTGACCTCGCGCAGACCATCGGGAGCGCGATGGCCGTGCTGGGCCTGTGCCTGCTCGTGACGAGGGTCCAGCCCCGGGCATGGGCGGCGGCCTTCGGCGCGGGCGCCATGACCCTGAGTCTCTACACCCTTCACGTGCTCCTGATGGGCCGCGGCTGGTGGCCCGACCTCGAGTCGCCCGACAGCTACGACGACCAGGTGCTCATCGTCCTGGGCATAGGGGCGATCCTGGCCCTGATCCCCCTGCGCGGGCCGCTCGAGACGGCCGTGTCGGTCCTGTCCCGCGCCGCGGCGGCGCCCTTTGGTGAGCCAGGCCGGGAACCGAGCCCCGCGGCATACCGGCGTCCGTGGAGGTGACCCAATCCACCGGGCCGGGCGCGCCGAATCACTGTCGACCCGTCACCCAGAACGGATGGACCACCATGTCTGCACCACGCCGCGCCGTCATCGGCAGCGGAATCGCCGGTCTCGCCGCCGCCCACGTGCTCAGCACGCGCGGTCCGGTGACGCTGTACGAAGCCGACGCCCGCCTCGGCGGCCACGCCGACACCCACGAGGTGCAGGTCGACGGCCGAACGATCGGTGTCGACACCGGCTTCATCGTGCACAACGACCGCACGTACCCCACCCTCCTGCGCCTGTTCGCCGAGCTCGACATCGCGACGCAGGAGTCGGACATGAGCATGTCCGTGCGCGACGACGAGACAGGCCTGGAGTATGCCGGGGCGCGGGCCGCCCGGGGCCTGTTCCCGCGGGTGCGCAACCTGACCGACCCGGCCTACCTGCGCATGCTCACCGAGGTGAAGAAGTTCCACCGCGAGGCGCGCACGGTGCTGGCCCGGGAGGCCACCGACGCAGGCCGCGACGAGACCTTGGGTGCGTTCGCCGCGCGCTGCGGCTTCAGCGCCTACTTCACCCGGCACTTCCTCGAGCCGGTCGTGGCCGCGGTCTGGTCCTGCGACCCGTCCGTGTCACTGGAGTACCCGGCCCGCTACCTCTTCGAGTTCCTCGACCACCACGGGATGCTCACCGTCTTCGGCTCGCCGACGTGGCGCACCGTGACGGGCGGCTCCAAGCGCTACGTCGAGGCGCTCGCTGCCGGTCTGGCCGACATCCGGTTGTCCACCCCCGTCCGCTCCGTCGTCGAGACTCCTGACGGGGTCGTGGTGACCGACGCCCACGGCCTCAGCGAGACCTTCGACTCCGTCGTGATCGCGGCCCACCCGCACCAGGCCCTTGCCATGTTGACCGAGTCGACACAGGTCCAGCGCGACGTCCTCGGAGCGATCGACTACTCGACCAATGTCGCCCAGCTGCACACCGACGAGTCGGTGCTGCCCCGGTCCGCGGGGGCGCGCGCCTCGTGGAACTACTGGCGACGTGCCGAGTCCGGTGGCACCGGCGTGCTGGTCACCTACGACCTCACCCGCCTGCAACGCCTCGATGTGCCGAACCGTCGCTTCCTCGTCACACTGAACGGCGTGGACTGCGTGGACCAGAGCCTGGTCATCGACACGATGCACTACGAACACCCGCTCTACACACCGGAATCCGTTGCAGCGCAACGCCGCCTGCCCGAGATCAACACGAGTCGCGTCGCCTTCGCCGGCGCCTACCACGGCTGGGGCTTCCACGAGGACGGCGCCCGCTCGGGTGTCGCCGCGGCAGCTGCCCTGGGAGTCCCGTGGTCCGTCCCCGGCGTCACCGATCTCGACGTCGACCTCGCCGGGCGAGCGGACCTGATCGACGAGAAGGAGACAGAGGGCACCTTCCAGGACGTGGGTTCTCGATGAAGGCCTCGCCCTCGACGCGCATCTACGCGACGTCGATCATCCACACCCGCACGTCGCCGATCCGGCACCGGTTCACGAACCGCAGCCACACCTGGCTCGTCGACCTCGACGACCTGCCACGGCTGGGCAGACTCGGCCGGCTCGCGAGCTTCGAGTCGCGCGACCACCTGGGCACCCCGGAGCGCAGCCTGCGCGAGAACCTCGACACCTTCCTCGGCACGCGGGGCGTCGACCTGGACGGTGGTCAGATCCTCATGCTGACGACGCCCCGCGTCCTCGGCACGGTGTTCAACCCGATCAGCGTCTACTGGTGCCACACGGCGGAGGGCCGGCTCGCCTGCAACGTCGTCGAGGTCCACAACACCTACGGCGACCGGCACGCCTACCTCGTGCACGCCGACGAGCACGGTCACGCCCAGGTCGACAAGGCGCTCTACGTCAGTCCGTTCAACGACGTGTCCGGCAGCTATCGGCTGACCATCCCGGCACCCGGCGACAAGGTCCACGTCCGGGTCGTCCTCGACCGTCCCGGCCAGGACCCGTTCGTGGCCGGCCTGCGCGGACGGGCCCTGCCCGTTCGGACGAGCACGGTCGTGAAGCTCGCCCTGACCCAACCACTCGAACCCCTTGCCGTCGCAGCGCGAATCCGCTGGCACGGCATCCGCCTGTGGCTGCGCCGCCTGCCGGTCCAGCCACGCCCTTCACACCACCAGGAGGCAGTCCAGTGACCACCGCCATCGCAGGCCTGTCCACCAGGCCCGCCATCGACGCCAGCCGCTGGCCCGACCTGACCGCCCGGCGCGCCAAGGTGCGCCAGGCCGTCGAGGGCGCCGTCGCCCGCCGGATCTTCCTGTCCGCCGCGAGGCGGCTGCCCGTCCGCATCCAGCTCGGTCGTGAGGCGATCGTGGGCGGGTCCGCCACCGATCCGCAGGCGCCGCTGATGGTCCTCGACCGCCCGGACGCGTTCTTCGCAGCCCTCGGGGCGGGGGGCCTCATCGGCTTCGGCGAGTCCTACATGGCCGGCGACTGGCACGCCGACGACCTCGGTGGGCTGCTCGAGGTGTTCGCCGCCCAGATGGGCACGCTGATCCCCGAGCCGCTGCAGAAGCTCCGCGCCTTCTACGTCGCCCGTGCGCCGCACACCGAGCGGAACACGACGCAGAACACGCGCAGCAACATCGCCCGGCACTACGACCTGTCCAACGACATGTTCTCCACCTTCCTCGACGCCACCCTGAGCTACTCCTCGGCGCTCTTCGCCGGTGACGAGCAGGCCGGCCGCCCGGTCGCGGGGGAGTCCGTCACCACCAGCACACCCCGCTGGGTGCCGAGCTGGGACCAGCTCGCAGACGCCCAGCGACAGAAGGTCGACCGCATGCTCGACTCGGCCGGAGTGGGCGCGGGCAGCCGCGTGCTGGAGATCGGCACGGGCTGGGGCGAGCTCGCGATCCGGGCTGCCGCCCGGGGCGCCACCGTCCTGTCGGTGACGCTCTCGAGCGAGCAGCAGGCCCTGGCGCGGGAGCGCATCGCCGCGGCGGGCCACAGCGACGCCGTGTCGGTCGAGCTGCTGGACTACCGCCTCGTCGAGGGTGAGTTCGACGCCGTCGTGTCGGTCGAGATGATCGAGGCGGTCGGGCACCAGTACTGGGGCGAGTACTTCCGCAAGATCGACAGTGTCCTGGCCCCCGGCGGCAAGGTCGCCGTCCAGGCGATCACCATGCCGCACGACCGGATGATGGCCACGAAGTACACGTACACGTGGATCAACAAGTACATCTTCCCCGGGGGCTTCCTGCCCTCGACCGAGGCGATCGTGGAGGTCAACCGCGAGCACACCTCGCTGCACGTCAGTGAGCGACTCTCCTTCGGGCAGCACTACGCCGAGACGTTGCGGCTCTGGGACGAGCGCTTCCTGTCCTCCCTCGACCGGGTGCGCCAGCTCGGGTTCGACGAGGTGTTCGACCGCATGTGGCACTTCTACCTCGAGTACTCGCGGGCCGGTTTCCGCTCGGGATACCTCGACGTCCAGCAGCTGGTGCTGGAGCGGGAGGGCGGCCGATGACCACGATCGACAGGGTCGAAACCCCTACTGCCACCACGGCATCCGGCGTCGCTGCCGAGATCGCCACCGCGTTGGCGCCGTTCGTCGGCGGCGAGCTGCCGGTGCGCCTGACCGCATGGGATGGCAGCGAGGCCGGCCCCGCCGACGCGCCGCACGTCACCATCCGTTCGCCGCGCGCCCTGCGCCGGCTCCTGCGCCACCCCGGTGAGCTCGGAGCGGCCCAGGCCTATGTCACCGGTGAGCTGGACGTCGAGGGCGACCTCGACGCGGCCCTCACGCACGTGTGGTCGGTGGCCCAGCAGCGCCGGCTCAGCGGCATACGCCCGACGCCTGCGGCGATCGCAGCGGTGCTCAAGGTCGCCCGGGCAGCCGGCGCCATCGGACTTCCGCTACCGGCCCCGGCCAGCCAGGCGGTGCTGAAGGGACGACTGCACAGCGTGGGGCGCGACCGCCAGGCGATCCACCACCACTACGACCTGTCCAACGACTTCTACAGCCTCATCCTCGACCCGCACCTGGCCTACTCGTGCGGCTACTGGCGGTCCACGGCCGCCGACTACACCGTCGAGGACGCCCAGCGCGACAAGTTCGAGCTCGTGGGGCACAAGCTGGGCCTCCGCCCGGGATCGAGGCTGCTCGACGTGGGCTGTGGCTGGGGCTCCATGAGCCTGTATGCCGCGGAGCACTTCGGCGCACACGTCACCGGCGTGACCATCGCGGCCGAGCAGAAGAAGTTCATCGACGGGCGAGTCGCCGAGCGGGGACTGCAGGACCGCGTGGAGATCCGGCTTCAGGACTACCGCGAGGTGCCGGACGACGGCTTCGACGCCGTCGTGTCCCTGGAGATGGGCGAGCACGTGGGGCAGGCCAACTACCGGACGTATGCCGCCGTGCTGCACGACCGGGTCCGCCCCGGCGGGCGCGTCCTCGTGCAGCAGATGTCTCGGCGCGGTCGCCATCCCGGTGGGGGACCGTTCATCGAGTCGTTCATCGCCCCCGACATGCACATGCGCCCCGTGGGCGAAACCGTTGACCTGATCGAGAGCTCGGGCCTGGAGGTGCGCGACGTGCACGCCCTGCGTGAGCACTACGTGCGCACGGTGGCCGCGTGGCACCGGACGTTCGAGGAGAACATCGACCAGGTCGTCGCCCTCGTCGGCGAGGAGGTGGCTCGCGTCTGGCGGCTCTACCTCGTCGGTGGGGCGATGGCCTTCCGCGACGGCCGGATGGGCGTCGACCAGATCCTCGCCGTCCGTCCCGACCACGGCCGGTCCGACCTCGACCCGGTGCGTGCGGCGGACTGGTCGTGATGTTCGACAGCTCGAACTTCCTTGCAGTCACTGGGTTCTCGCTCCTGGCGGTCGTCCTGCTGATGGCCGCGACAGCCGTGGAGGGGCACCGCCAGGGCAGGGTCAGCGTCGTCGACACCACGTGGGGACTCGGCTTCGTCGTCGTCGCAGCCGTGGCTGCCGTGGTGGGTGACGGTGCCGGCTGGCGTCGCGTGGCGTTGCTCGGGGCGGTGGCCGTCTGGGGACTGCGTCTCGCGTGGCACATGCACCAGCGCAACAGCGGCAAGGGGGAGGACCCGCGCTACGCCGCCATGCTCGAGAAGGAGAAGGGCAACCCGACCCTCGTCGCCATCCGCAAGGTCTACGGCATTCAGGGTCTTGCGGTCTGGTTCGTCTCGCTCCCGATCCAGGTCAGCGCCGCCAGCGGCGGGGGAGTGGTTCCCGTGGCGATCGTGGGGCTCCTGCTCTGGCTGCTCGGCGTCACCTTCGAGGCGCTGGGGGACAAGCAGCTCAAGGACTTCAAGGCCGAGCCTGCCAGCAAGGGGAAGGTCATGGACCGCGGGCTCTGGTCCTGGACCCGGCACCCCAACTACTTCGGTGACTCCTGCGTCTGGTGGGGGATCTGGCTGGTCGCGGCGAGCGCCTGGCCGGGCGTCCTCACCGTGCTGTCTCCCCTGGCGATGACCTACTTCCTCGTGTTCGCGACAGGGGCCAGGCTCCTCGAGAAGCACATGGCCGAACGTCCCGGCTACGCCGAGTACCAGCAGCGGACCAGCTACTTCCTGCCGCGCCCACCCCGACGCTGACCGGGCCACACGGGGGCAAACGCGCGCAAACCCGGGCCCGAGCCGCTACTGTCCTCGATTGGCGAGCAGGGCGCCACGGAGCCGGGTAGAGCGGAGGTGGACACCGGTGGACTGTGCCCTCATGGACGCCACCGTCGCCGCGGCGAGGGCGGGTGACCGCGCTGCCTTCGGGCAGCTGTGGCAGGAGCTCTCCCCACGCGTGGCCGCGTACCTCCGCTCGCACGGCGTCGCCGATGCTGAGGACGTCACGAGCGAGGTGTTCCTCGCCGTGTTCCGGCAGGTGGGTCGCTTCTCGGGTGGAGGAGCGGCCTTTCGCGCCCTCGTCTTCACCGTCGCCCACCGCAGGCAGGTGGACTGGCACCGGCAGCGGACCCGCCGGGGGCCGTGGCTGCCGTTGGACGAGGCGGGTCCGGACCCAGCCGCGCCGTCGGCCGAGAGCGCCGCGCTGGCACTCCTCGCGGAGAAGCAGGTGGTCGAGGTGTTGGACACCCTCACCCCCGACCAGCGGTCCGTGCTCACGCTCCGGGTGGTGGCCGACCTCAGCCTCGAGGAGACGGCGGCCGTGCTCGGCAAGGACCTCGGTGCCGTGAAGTCGCTCCAGCACCGGGCCCTGAGCCGTCTGCGCCGAAACCTTCCGGGCGTGGCAGGAAATGCAAGACGTCCGGGCGAAGCAGGAAATTCAAAACTTTCGCCGGAGCCGTATCCCCGGGACGCCCTCGCGCGATTGAACCCCCGACATGCCTGAGCCCGATGACTTCACCCCCAGCGGACTGCACCTGCCCGCCAGCGACCCGGCGGCCTCAACCGTCGAGGCGCTGCGCGCCATGGCGTCCCACGGGCCGGTGGAGGCCAGCGCAGAGCTGGCCGCGTTCTTCGAGGACCCCGCCGGTCAGGGCCAGGGCACCACACCCCACTCAAGGAGCGATCTCGTGACCGTTGTCCGCCTTCCCATCCGCCGTGCCGGCCGCGTCGCCGTCGCCGTCGGTGCTGCCCTCGCCCTCGCCGCCCTGGGTGGCGCGGCCGTGGCCGCGACCGGTGGCGGCCAGGATCGTGAGCCCGCCCAGGTGCAGCAGGACGACCCGAGCGACACCACGACGACGACGGAGTCCACCGAGACCGAGACCGAGTCCACGGAGACCGAGACGGCCACGGCCGAGCCCGAGGAGTCCGAGGCCGCGGGCGAGGACGGCGCGACGCACACGGCCAACCCGGTCGCCTCGGCCAACCACCACGACGGTGTCGGCAGCGATGACGAGCACGCCGATGTCAACGGCGGTGGCGAGGTCGACCACCGCGCCGAGCACTCCCCGACGGCCCACCCGACCAGTGGCGACGACGCCGACGAGAACGACGACGAGCAGGGCGAGGACCAGCAGGGCGAGGACGAGCAGGGCGACGACGCCGAGGCTCCCTCCTCGCAGCGTGGCGGCGGTTCGCGCGGCCACTGAGTCGCAGGAGCGCTGAGTCGCGCCCCACTGGCCACACCTGACCGGTGGCTGCCCCGCACGCCGCGGGGCAGCCACCGTCCCGCGTCAGCTGTGTCGCGGGGCTAGAGTCCGCCCGTGGAGTGTCTGTTCTGCCGAATCGTCGACGGCGCGGTTGCCGCGACCGTCGTGCTCGACGAGCCGTTCACCCTGGGCTTCCTCGACACCAGACCGGTCTTCAAGGGCCACGTGCTGCTCGTCCCCAAGATCCACGTCGACACGCTCGTGGATCTGCCCGCTGAGCTGCTCCCCGTGCTGATGGGGGCGGCCCAGCGGATGTCCGGGGCCGTCGTCGGCGGCCTGGGGGCGCAGGGCTCGTTCGTCGCGGTCAACAACGTGGTGTCGCAGTCCGTGCCGCACCTGCACGTGCACGTCGTCCCCCGTACCAAGGGCGACGGGCTCCGCGGCTTCTTCTGGCCGCGGACGAAGTACGGCTCGGACGCCGAGGCCCAGGAGTATGCCGCGCGGCTGGCTTCCGCCCTCCCGCCCCCACCCTCCTGACTCGCCCGACCCCCCGAGTCTGAAGGATCTGCCGGGCCAGGACCCGCACCATCCTTCAGAGTCGGGCGCTGGGCGGGTCGGCTGTCGGTGGTGGCTGGCAGGATCAGCAGCGTGCGCAGCCACACCGTGATGCCCTCGCCGATCGGCGAGATCACCCTCGTCGCCGAGGACGGCGCCCTCGTCGGGTGCTTCATGGATCTGCCCGACCGCGACCCGGCCGCCGACGAGGGCCTGGGTGTGTCCGCCGAGGACGGGTCTGCTGACCCGGTGCTGGGGGAGGCGGTGGTCCAGCTCACCGAGTACTTCGCCGGGGAGCGCACCGAGTTCACCCTGCCGCTGGCACCCAGGGGAGACGCCTTTCAGCAGCAGGTCTGGGGGCTGCTTCGCGAGATCCCCTACGGCCGGACCCGCAGCTATGGCGACCTCGCCCGGGCGCTGGGGGACGTCAGCCTCAGCCAGCGGGTCGGGTGGGCCAACGGCCGCAACCCCCTCGGCATCATCGTGCCGTGCCACCGGGTCATCGGGGCCGACGGCAGCCTTGTCGGCTATGCGGGGGGACTGCACCGCAAACGCTTCCTGCTCGCCCTGGAGGAGCCTCCCGCGGACGAGGCCGATCGCCTCTTCTGAGCCTCGTTCGCTGCCGCCACGGTGGGGACAGTGTGGTTTGTGCCCGTTTGGTGATCGGCCGTTCGTCTGGCATTGGCCCCAACTGTCCGCACCGACCACCGGACCAAGGGAACGATGCCGTGCGGAAGGAGGCGGCCGATGCACAGGCACCAGCTGGGTCCAGCGGCGGTTGCCGTGGTGGCGATGGCCGTGCTGAGCGCCTCCGCGCCCCTTGCCTCGGCTGATCTGGCGCCCTGGGGGCAGCGCCCACCTGCCTCGCCAGGGCAACTCGTCGAAACAGGCCCGGCGCTGATCGCCTTCGATGACCTCGCCCCGGCCGAGGCCGTGGCCCGTTTCGGTGCCCGGACCGCCATCTCCGCTGCGTCGGGAACGGCGAAGCCGAAGCTGCCGCGTCCGCCGCGCACTGGGGCAGCCGGGAGTGCGCCCCCGGCGGGGTCCCCCCAGGCCGTGCTCGCGGCGGCATACCGCAGGGCGGTGTCCCGAGCGGCACGCGGCTGCCACCTGCAGGTGGCTCACCTCGCCGCCATCGGCCAGGTGGAGTCCGGCTCGATCGGCGGCCGTTCGGTCACGGCCGACCATCGGGTCGCGCCCGCGATCTATGGCCCGCTGCTCGACGGCGGCCCGTTCGCGGTGGTGCACGACAGTGACGGGGGCGCCATCGACGGGGCGTCCGACTACGACCGCGCCGTAGGGCCACTGCAGTTCCTGCCGGGCTCGTGGAGCTGGGCAGGTCGCGACGGAGACGGTGACGGTCGACGTGACCCGCAGAACGTCTTCGACGCGGCGCTCGCCGCGGCCGACTACCTGTGTCGGGGTGGTCGCGACCTCGCGCGTGCCGGCGACCTGCGGAGCGCCGTGCTGTCCTACAACCAGTCGGGCGCCTACCACTCGGCCGTGCTGGAGTGGGTGTCCTACTTCCAGCGCCACGGCCTGGCCGCGCTGGTCACCGTGGCGTTCCGGGTGGGGTCGGGGGGTCGGGCCAGTGCTCTGACCGTCGCCACGCCAGATCCCAGCCCACCCACGAGCGCGCCGGGCGCCACGGCCGCGAAGCCGGCGTCGACCGGATCCAGCCCCTCCACCGGCTCGGCCGGCCCGGCGACGCCGACCTCGACCTCGACGGTCCCGCCGGCGGCCACCCCCACCCCGCCTGCCCCCACCCCGCCTGCCCCCGCCGACCAGCCGTCGCCGCACCCGACCACACCCGCGCCTTCGCCCACACCCACCACACCCGAGCCCGCAGACCCTGGGCCTGCCGACCCGGAGCCGACACCCACACCTACCGAGGGTGACGGCACCCGCTGAACCTCCGCGGGCCGCTTCCCGCCAGAGCGTGAGACGGTGGCGTGATGCGCGTCGCACTGCGCGCACGGGTGAGCCGGAACGGCAACCGGCGGGACTAGGCTGGTTGTAGCAAGAGGCTGGTCCACACAACAAACGTCAGCGAGGACGGCACACCCACTGGGGTGGCCGTCCTTCGTCTTTCACAGGAGAGTGTTGGTATGACCTCGCAGCAGGTACCCGCAACGCCCCGCCACCGCGTCGTCGTGGTCGGTTCCGGCTTCGGCGGGCTCTTCGGCACCCAGGCGCTCAAGCGCGCCGAGGTCGACGTCACGCTCATCGCCAAGACCACGCACCACCTCTTCCAGCCGCTGCTCTACCAGGTGGCGACCGGCATCCTCTCCGAGGGTGAGATCGCCCCGGCGACCCGCGAAGTCCTTGCCCGCCAACGCAATGCGCGCGTCCTGCTCGGCACAGTGACCCACATCGACCTGGCCGCGAAAACGGTCACTTCGCGCGTCCTCGACCGTGACACGGTGACGCCCTACGACACCCTCCTCGTCGCAGCCGGCGCGGGTCAGTCCTACTTCGGCAACGACCACTTCGCCCAGTTCGCCCCGGGCATGAAGTCGATCGACGACGCGCTCGAGCTCCGCGGCCGCATCTTCGGGTCGTTCGAGTGGGCGGAGCTCGCGAGCACCCCCAAGGAGATCGAGCGGCTCATGACGTTCGTCGTCGTGGGCGCCGGACCGACAGGGGTCGAGATGGCCGGCCAGATCGCCGAGCTGTCGCGCCGCACTCTGCGCAAGGACTTCCGCAACATCGACACCAGCCGGGCGCGCATCGTGCTGCTCGACGCCGCCCCCACCGTGCTCGGCGCCTTCGGCGACCGGCTCGGCGCCAAGGCTGCCAAGCGGCTCGCCGAGATCGGGGTCGAGGTCCAGCTGGGCGCGAAGGTGACCGGCGTCGACGCCACCGGCATCGACGTCGAGGACGCCGACGGCACCCAGCGCCGGATCGAGTCCGTCTGCAAGGTGTGGGCGGCCGGCGTGCAGGCCTCCGAGCTCGGTGCGCAGCTGGCCGGACAGTCCGGGGCCCAGCTCGACCGCGCCGGGCGCATCGCCGTCAACGACGACCTCACGCTGCCCGGTCATCCCGAGGTGTTCGTGGTCGGCGACATGGCGTCGCTCAAGGGGTACCCCGGCGTCGCCCAGGTCGCCATCCAGGGGTCGCGCTACGCCGCCGAACAGATCAAGCGGCGCCTGGCCGGCAAGGAGCCGAAGGGCCCGTTCGAGTACCACGACAAGGGCTCGATGGCGACGATCTCCCGGTTCAGCGCGGTCGCCTCGATCGGCAACCTCCGCTTCACCGGGTTCATCGCGTGGCTGCTGTGGCTGGCGGTGCACCTCGTCTACATCATCGGGTTCAAGCACCGGCTCACCACGCTCCTGCACTGGACAGTGAGCTTCCTCGGCCGCGGACGGTCCGAGCGCACCGTGACCGAGCAGCAGGTCTTCGCGCGCACGGCGATCGAGCAGCTCGGTTCGGGGTATGCGCCCTCGCTCCCGAGGGTCCCGGCTGACAAGCGACCGCCGGCCCAGTCGGTCGCGCAGGCCCGCGACGAGGGCAGCCGCACCCTCTGAACGACCTCGACACGCACGCTGCGGAGCGTCGGGACGGTGACCGGTGCGTGAGATACCGCGTGCTCCACGGACGACTCGCCTAGGGTTGCGCCATGCCGCTGGACTACCCGATCCACGAGAAGACACTGGCCAACGGCCTGCGGGTCGTCGTGTCACCGGACGCCTCCGTGCCCACCGTGACCGTCAACATCTGGGTGAACGTCGGCTCGCGCCACGAGCTGACCGGCCGCACCGGCTTCGCCCACCTCTTCGAGCACCTGATGTTCCAGGGGTCCCGGCACATCGCGAGCGGTGAGCACTTCACCCGGCTGATGGCCGAGGGTGGTCGGCTCAACGCGACGACGTGGTTCGACCGCACCAACTACTTCGAGACCGTGCCCAAGGGCGCCTTCGAGCTGGCGCTGTGGATGGAGGCGGACCGGCACGGGCACCTCCTCGACGCCGTCACGCAGGACAACCTCGACAACCAGCGCGACGTCGTCAAGGAGGAGAAGCGCCAGCGCTACGACAACGTCCCCTACGGCACGGCCCTCATCGAGGTGTATGCCGCGGTGTTCCCTCCGGGCCACCCCTACCACCACCCCACGATCGGGTCGATGGAGGATCTCGACGCCGCCAGCCTCGAGGACGTGCACGCCTTCTTCCGTCGCTACTACGGACCCAACAACAGCGTGCTCACCCTGGTCGGCGACCTCACGCCGGACGAGGGCTTCGCGGCAGCCGAGCGCTACTTCGGCCACCTCCCGGCCTCGGCCGAGCCAGCTCGACCCCCCGTGGCACCCCTCGAACCGGTCAGCGAACCGGTGCGGGTGGACCGGCCGGGCAACGTCCCGAACGACCGGATGCACATCGCCTTCCGGCTCCCGGTCGACAACACGGACGAGTTCTTCGCGGCGGGACTGGCCATCGACGCCCTCGGCGGCCTGTCGACCTCGCGCCTGGTGCAGCGCCTGGTCCGGCGTGAGCAGGTCGCCAACGCGGTGCAGGCCCACGCCATGGGGTTCGTCGACGGGGTGTCCCTGGGCTTCCTCGTCATCGACGTCGCCGACGGCCAGGACCCCGAGGCGGTGGAGGCTGCGGTGGTCGAGGAGCTGGTGCGGTTCGCGGCGGAGGGTCCGACCGAGGTCGAGATGGAGTCCGCGATGGCGCAGTCCGAACGCTCGTGGCTCTCTGCCCTCGCCGGCCAGGAGGAGCGGGCCGACCTGATCAGCCAGCACGTCCTGCTCCATGGTGACGGACAGTTCGTCAACACGTTCCTCGACCGGATCGGGGATGTCGGCGTCGACGACGTGCGTGCCGCGGCTGCCAGGTGGCTGCGGCCCGAGAGCCGCGTGGTGGTGCGTCACCTCGCCGTCCGCGACGAGGAGGAGGTGGCATGACTTCGGTGAGCGAGGCAGCCGACCGGGTGTCCGACGAGACACCACCGCGCCCGGAGGTGCATCCGCCGGAGCGGTGGCGGTTCGCCGCCCCGCAGCGACACATCCTGGCCAACGGCATCGAGCTGCTCAGCTACGACATCCCCGGCCAGTACGTCATCTCGGTGCGCACCGTGCTGCCGTTCGCGCTGTCGGTCGAGCCGCGGCCCGTTGAGGGCGTGGCCACCATCATGGCTCGGCTGCTGGACGAGGGCACGGCGGAGCACTCGCCGGAGGAGTTCGCAGAGTTGTTGGAGCGCAAGGGAATTGCGCTTGGGGCGTCGGTCACCGACGGTGGCCTGGGTGTCGACCTCGACGTGCCGAAGCGTCGTCTCGGCGACGCCCTGGACCTGCTGCGGCAGGCCCTCGCCGAGCCGGTCTTCCCCGAACCCGAGGTGGACCGGCACCGCAAGACCAGGCTGGCCCAGATCGAGCAGGAACGCGCCCTGGCGCCACAACGCGCAGCCCAGGCGTTCATCGCCACCCACTTCGACGAGGCGGACAGGGCGTCACGGCCCACGGCGGGGACGACGGACAGCATCACGGCACTGACCCGCCAGGACATCGTGGACTTCCACGCCGAGCGCGTCGGACCCACGGGCATGACGGCCGTCATCGCCGGCGACCTGTCGGGCCTGGACGTCCGCGACCTCGCCGAGACCACGCTCGGCACGTGGGCCAGCTCGACCCACGTGCCCTCCAACGGCCCGACCGAGGCCCGTCGTGCGGCGGACGCCGCCCGTGTCGTGCTCGTCGACCGACCCGGGTCGGTGCAGAGCGAGCTGCTGGTGGGGTGGACGGGTCCGGACCGTCGCGTCCCGGCCGGCTGGGCGGCATACCCCGTCCTTGGTTTCATCGTCGGTGGCTCGCCCAACGCCCGCGTCGACGCGGTCCTGCGCGAGGAGAAGGGGTACACCTACGGCATTCGCTCGGTGTTCCGCCCGCGCCGTGTCGGCGGGCTGTTCCTCACGTCCGGCTCCGTGCGGGCCGATGCGACCGTGGAGTCGGTCCGGCTGCTCCTGGACCTGCTGGCATCCGGGCGGGACGGCTTCAGCCCCGAGGAGGTGCGGGCCGGCGTGGACTTCATCAGCAAGACCGCGCCGGGGCGCTTCGCGACTGCCGATGCCGTCGCCGACGAGGCCGCCACGATGGCCCTCGACGGGCTCACGACGGACTTCACCACGGAGACGCTCGACGCGATGCGCGACCTGGACGGAGAGCGCCTCACGGCGGCCTACCGCGACTGGGTGCAGGGGGAGTGGACGGTGGTCATCGTCGGCGACGCCAGCACGTATGCCGACGGGGTGCGTGAGCTGGGGATCGGCGACGTGACGGTCGTCCCCGCCTGAGCGACGGTCCGGCGCAGCCGGGTGGGCACGTCGGCAGCAGGTCGAGCGCAGCCGGGCCACCGGCCCGGTGAGGGTCAGGCGCGCGCGTCCGTGCCCAGCCGGGCCAGGACCTCGTCGTGCAGCAGCCCGTTGGTGGCGACGGCGTTGCCGCCCCACGGCCCGTCCTTGCCCGCCAGCGAGGTGAACCGGCCGCCGGCCTCCGTGACGATGGGCACCAGCGCTGCCATGTCGTAGACGGCGAGGTCGGGTTCGGCGGCGATGTCGACCGCGCCCTCCGCGACGAGCATGTAGGACCAGAAGTCGCCGAACGCACGGGTCCGCCAGCAGGCGTCGGTCAGCTCGAGGAACTCCTCCTGGCGGTCGAGGTTTCGCCAGCCCTTGAGGTCGGAGTACGAGAACGACGCGTCCGACAGGTTCGAGACGGCAGAGACGTGGATCTGCTTGGCCGCGGAGAGGCTGCGCCCCGACCACGCCCCGGACCCGTTGGCCGCCCACCAGCGCCGGCCGAGGGCGGGAGCGGCCACGAGGCCGAGCACCGGCATGTCGTTGTCGACGAGCGAGATCAGCGTGGCCCAGGCCGGCACGCCGCGGACGAAGTTGTGGGTGCCGTCGATGGGGTCGATGACCCAGCGGCGCGGACCGTGCCCGGTGGTCTCGAACTCCTCGCCCTCGACGGCGTCGCGCGGACGGGTGCGCTTGAGCTGGAAGCGGACCATCTCCTCGGCCGCCTTGTCGGCGTCACTCACCAACGACAGGTCGGGCTTGGACTCCACGACGAGGTCGTGGGCGCGGAACCGGGCCATGGTGATCCGCTCGACGGCGTCCGCCAGGACATGGGCTAGGCGCAGATCATCGTCGTAGGGCACCTTCCCACGCTAGCCCGTCGGCCGGTCCGGACGCGGGATGCCAGGGTCTCCCGGCGGGTGCGACGACGCCTCCGGGCGGTTGCGACGACTCGGGGGCGTTCTACACGAAATAGCATCAAATAGCCCCAAAAGCCACGTGCGCCGAAGATCTGCTCTCAACAAGGCCGCAGGACGATCACGTTTTTGTCTCGGGTTGGCCCAGAGCGTCGCCTTTGCTCCCTCAGTGCCCTTTCATAGGGCCACAACACACGAACGCCCTGTGCGTTACAGGGCTGCGCCCAAATCGGTGCACAGCCCGGAACGACCGCTCATCATCTGGGCGGCAGACCCTAAGTAGGAGGACGTCAATGCGAGGAACTACTCGCACGGTCGCCATGGTTGCTGGAATCTCGTCCGTCGCGCTGCTTGCTGCAGCCTGCGGTGGCGGCAACAGCAGCGATGACACCAGCTCCAGTGCAGGCGGCAAGGCCGGCGGTACTGTCACGGTCCGCGGGTGCAACCCCCAGAACCCGCTCATCCCGAGCAACACCACCGAGACCTGTGGTGGCAACGTGCTTGAGGCCATCACCTCCAAGCTCGTGCACTACAACGCCGAGACCGGTGCCCCCGAGAACGACATCGCGGACAAGATCGACTCGACGGACAACCAGAACTTCACTGTCACCCTGAAGAAGGGCTACAAGTTCTCGGACGGCACCGAGGTCAAGGCGAAGAACTTCGTCGATGCCTGGAACTACGCCGCCTACGGCCCGAACGCCCAGTCCTCCGGCTACTTCATGGAGCCCATCGAGGGCTTCGGCGCCACCCAGTGCACCGGCGACGGCGATGACCCGTGCGCAGGCGCCGGCAAGGCCAAGGCTGAGAAGCTGACCGGTCTCGCGGTGAAGGACGACTACACCTTCACCATCAAGACGACCGAGAAGGTCTCCAACATGGCCGTCCGTCTCGGCTACTCGGCGTTCGCGCCGCTGCCGGACTCCTTCGCTGCCGACCCGGCCGCCTATGGCGAGAAGCCGGTTGGCGCTGGCCCGTTCAAGCTCGACAGCTGGACCAAGAACACCGAGATCAAGCTCAGCAAGAACGCTTCCTACTCGGGCAAGTTCCCCGGCAAGCTCGACGGCATCACGTTCAAGATCTACCAGGACGAGGACGCCGCCTACAACGACGTCATCGCCAACCAGCTTGACGTGACGGACCAGGTCCCCTCGTCCGCGATGATCGATGACAAGTACAAGACCGACCTCCCGGACCGCAACTCGCAGAAGTCCGTCGGCGTCATCCAGACCATCACCTTCGCGCCGACCAAGGTCGACCCGAACTACGCTGACCCGAAGATCCGTCAGGCCATCTCCATGGCCATCGACCGTCCGACGATCATCAAGCAGATCTTCAACAACACGCGTCAGCCCGCCACCGGCTGGGTCTCCCCGGTCGTTGACGGCTACAAGGCCAACCAGTGTGGCGAGTGGTGCACGTTCGACGCCGCCAAGGCCAAGGCCAAGCTCGACGAGGCCGGTGGCTTCAAGGGTGGCAAGATGACCCTCGCCTACAACGCCGACTCCTCGCACAAGGCGTGGACCGAGGCAACCTGCAACTCGATCAAGGGCGCCCTCGGTGTCGACTGTGTCGCGACCCCGGTCGTGGACTTCGCCACCTTCCGCACCCAGATCGCCAGCAAGAAGATGAAGGGCATGTTCCGCACGGGATGGCAGATGGACTACCCGTCCATCGAGAACTTCCTCGCCCCCATCTTCAAGACTGGTGCCTCGTCCAACGATGGTGACTACAGCAACCCCGAGTTCGACAAGCTCCTCAACGAGGCTGCTGCTCAGACGGACCCGGCTCAGGCCAACGCCAAGTACCAGGAGGCCGAGGCACTGCTCGCCAACGACATGCCGGCCATCCCGATGTGGTACTCGACGGCCACCTTCGGCTGGTCCAACAAGGTCACCGGCGTGAAGATCACCRCATTCGGCACGATCGACTTCGAGAGCCTCTCGCTCAAGTAAGTCGCCCGGACCGCCCACCTCGGCCCGACGGCCTGTCCGGGGTCAGCCAGGGGCAATCCTCCTGATGACCCCGCACCGTCCAAAACGACTATGTTGTGACAAGCACGGGCGCGCACGTCTGGCCCGCAACGGCTTGTCCAGCCACGCCACCGGGAACACCCCACCCGACGGCGTCATAGAGAGGGAGGTGACGTGTACAAGTACATCCTTCGGAGACTTCTCCAGATGATCCCGGTGCTGCTTGGATCCACGTTCATTATCTTTGCCATGGTTTTCGCCCTGCCCGGAGATCCCACAGCAGGCATGTGCGGTGAGCGTCCCTGTGCGCCGGCCTTCGTGGCCAAGTTCCGGGCCGAGCACAACCTCAACGACCCACTGCCGACGCGTTACGCCAAGTACATGGGCAACATCGCCCAGGGCGACCTCGGCACCACCTTCCGCAACATCAAGGTGGCGGACGAGCTCAAGCAGCGTTACCCCACCACCGCCAAGCTGGCTGGCATGGCGATCCTCTTCGAGACGATCATCGGCGTCATCGCGGGTGTGCTGGCGGGGATACGCAAGGGCAAGTTCATGGACAACCTCGTCCTCGTGAGCACCCTGTTCGTGATCGCCATCCCCATCTTCGTCATCGGCGCGACGCTGCAGTACTACCTCGGCGTCAAATGGGGCCTTCGACCAGTGACGGTCTCCTCCGAGGCGACGTTCAACGAGCTGCTGCTCCCCGCCTTCGTGCTCGGTAGCGCCTCGATCGCCTACGTCGCCCGACTGACCCGCACCAACCTGGTGGAGAACCTCCGCGCGGACTACCTGCGCACGGCCATCGCCAAGGGCCTGACCCGTCGGCGGGCCATCGGCCTGCACGCGCTGCGCAACTCGTTGATCCCGGTCGTCACCTTCATCGGCGCCGACTTCGGTGGGCTCCTCGGTGGCGCCATCGTCACCGAGCGCATCTTCAACATCCAGGGCGTGGGCGGCTACCTGTTCACCGGCATCCACAACCGCGACGGCGTGTCCGTCGTGGGGACGGTGACGGTTCTGGTGCTGGTGTTCCTGCTCGTCAACCTGCTCGTCGACCTCCTGTACGGCGTGCTCGACCCGAGGATCAGCCATGACTGAGGCATCGACCATTGCCGTTGGCGCCGAGACCGGCGCCGCCGCCCCAGGACACGACGAGGCGCGTTCGCTCACCTCCGACGCCTGGCGGTCCCTCAAGAAGAACCCCATCTTCTGGGTCTCGATGGCCCTCATCGTGGTGTTCCTGCTGATGGCCGTGTGGCCGGCGCTGTTCACCAACGTCGACCCGGCCGACGCGGTGCTCAAGGAGGCGCGTGAGCGTCCCAACGCCAGCGCCTGGTTCGGACGTGACATCCAGGGCTACGACATCTACTCGCGCACCATCTACGGTGCACGTGCGTCGATCCTCGTCGGTGTGTTCGCGTCGATCGCGACCGTGCTCATCGGTGGTGCCATGGGCATCGTCGCCGGCTACTACGGTGGCTGGCTCGACGCCGTTGTTTCCCGGGTCACGGACATCTTCTTCGCCATCCCGCTGCTGCTCGGCGGCATCCTGTTCATGGCGACCTTCCCCAACGACGTCGAATCGCCCTACCTGCTCGTGGTGGGCAAGGTCGTGCTGGTCCTGTCGATCTTCGGCTGGCCGGGACTGGCGCGCCTCATGCGTTCCAGCGTGCTGCAGGTCAAGCCCAACGACTACGTGCAGGCCGCCCGTGCCCTCGGAGCCACCCCGTGGCGGATCATCCGCGCGCACGTGCTCCCGAACGCACTGGCACCGATGATCGTCGTCGCGACCATCAACCTGGGTGTGTTCATCGCCGTCGAGGCGACCTTGAGCTTCCTCGGCATCGGGTTGACGCCGCCGGCGATCTCCTGGGGTGTGGCCATCTCCGACGCCATCGTGGCGTTGCGGACGACCCCGCACATCCTGTTGTTCCCCAGCCTCTTCCTGAGTCTGGCGGTGCTGGCCTTCATCATGCTCGGCGACGCCGTGCGCGATGCCTTCGACCCGAAGTCGCGCTGAGCGGGAGAGACGACACATGACAACCTCTGAAACCATGGCTCGCGAGTCCGCGAAGTCCTCCGGCCAGACCTACACGCCCAAGGACGGGCTGCTGCTCGAGGTGGAGGACCTCCACGTCGAGTTCCACACCCCCGACGGCATCGCCCGGGCGATCAACGGCGTCAACTTCGACCTCTTCGAGGGCCAGACCCTGGCCATCCTCGGGGAGTCGGGTTCGGGCAAGTCCGTCACGGCGCAGGCGATCATGGGCATTCTCGACATGCCGCCGGCGGTCATCCCCAAGGGTCAGATCCGCTACTGCGGCCAGGACCTGCTGACGATGCCCGACGAGCAGCGCCGACGCACCCGTGGCCCGGAGATCTCGATGGTCTTCCAGGACGCGCTGTCCTCGCTGAACCCCGTGTTCCCGGTGGGGTGGCAGATCGCCGAGATGTTCCGGGTCCACCGCGGCATGAACAAGTCCGACGCCCTCGAGCGTGCGGTCAAGCTCATGCAGCGGGTGCAGATCCCGGCCGCCAAGGAGCGCGTGGGGGCCTACCCCCACCAGTTCTCCGGCGGCATGCGTCAGCGCATCATGATCGCGATGGCCATCGCGCTCGACCCGGCGGTCCTGATCGCCGACGAGCCGACCACCGCCCTGGACGTCACCGTCCAGGCGCAGATCATGGCGCTGCTGCAGGAGCTGCAGGAGGAGCGCCAGATGGGGCTCATCCTCATCACCCACGACCTGGGCGTCGTGGCGAACGTCGCCGACAAGATCGCGGTGATGTATGCCGGTCGGATCGTCGAGCGCGCGGACGTCTACGACCTGTACCGCCAACCCGGACACCCGTACACCAAGGGCTTGTTGGAGTCGATCCCGCGCCTGGACCAGAAGGGGCAGCAGCTCGCCGCCATCGGTGGCCTGCCGCCGAACCTGATGCGCATCCCGGACGGGTGTGCCTTCAACCCGCGGTGCAAGTTCGCCCAGGACGTGTGCCGCGAGGACCGTCCTGCCCTGCTCGAGGTCGCTCCCGGCCGAGAGAGCGCCTGCCACTTCGCCGAGGAGGTCCTCCATGGCTGAGGCCATTCTGACTGCGACCGACCTGGTCAAGTACTACCCCATCAAGGGCGGCGTGCTGCGCCGCACCGTGGGCCACGTGAAGGCCGTCGACGGCGTCAGCTTCGAGCTCCTCAAGGGTGAGACGCTGGGCATCGTCGGTGAGTCCGGGTGTGGCAAGTCCACCCTCGGCCGCCTGCTGATGCGCCTGGAGGAGCCCACCTCGGGCTCCGTCGTGTTCGACGGTGTCGACATGTACGCGCAGAAGGGTCGCGCGATGCGCAAGCTGCGTCGCGACATCCAGATCGTGTTCCAGGACCCCTACACGTCGCTCAACCCTCGCAAGACCGTGGGCGACATCGTGGGAGAGCCGTTCGACATCCACCCCGACGTGGTGCCCCGGAAGGGTCGCCGCAAGGCCGTGCAGGACCTGCTCGACCTCGTGGGCCTCAATCCCGAGCACATCAACCGCTACCCCCACCAGTTCTCCGGTGGACAGCGGCAGCGCATCGGCATCGCCCGAGGCATCGCGCTGAACCCGAAGGTGCTGATCTGCGACGAGCCGGTCTCCGCACTGGACGTCTCGGTGCAGGCCCAGGTCGTCAACCTGATGGAGAAGCTCCAGGACGAGCTCGGCCTGTCCTACATCTTCATCGCGCACGACCTCTCCGTGGTCCGGCACATCTCCGACCGTGTCGGTGTGATGTACCTCGGCAAGATGGCAGAGCTGGGGGAGGAGGACGACATCTACGGTCGTCCCACCCACCCCTACACCCAGGCCCTGCTGTCCGCGGTACCGGTGCCCGACCCGACGCTGCGCGACAAGAAGGAGCAGATCGTCCTCAAGGGCGACGTCCCCTCGCCGGCCAACCCGCCGTCGGGCTGCCGGTTCCACACCCGGTGCTGGAAGGTCCAGGACAAGTGCAAGACCGACATCCCGCTGCTCGAGCTGCGCCCCGACGGCGCCGGCGAGCACCTGTCGGCCTGCCACTTCGCCTCGCCGCGCGAGATCATCGAGACGATCGACGTGTCCGACGCGGCCTCGGTCACGTTCGACTCGGGTCTGCGCGACGACTCGTCGCTCGAGCCCGTCGGTGACGGCCCGACGGACTCCTGACCGCGAGCACACGGCATACGACGACGGCGCCGTTCCCCATCAGGGGGGCGGCGCCGTCGCCGTCCCCTCCTCAGAGGCGCCGGTTGAGGGAGAACACGCGTCCCAGCAGCGGCATGAGCACGATGTTGAGGCCGTGCAGGATGCCGATGATGAGGAGTATGCCGCCGATGCGGCCGAGCTCCCACGTCACCTGTTCGGCGGTGACCTCCTCGGTGGCTGCGTTGTGCCAGTCGAGCTGGGGGGACACGTGCAGCGAGAACAGGATGTAGGCCGCGAAGATCAGGTAGTAGACGATGTCGGTGAGCACGATGTAGCTCTTGCCGGTCAGCGGGTTGTCGTGGAAGACGTCGGCGGCGTAGGCCCGGCCGAACCGCTTGATGAACGGGCCGAGCCACAGGGCGATGCCGAGCAGGGCGAGGTTGGTCCCCACCTCGAGAATCCACCAGGGCATGTGCAGTCCTCTCTCGTCTCTGGGGGTGAGGGTCAGCAATGTGGTCACCGAGCCGGCCAGGGCCACGACCCAGGCCGTCCCGACCCGACGGACCCGCCGTCGCCGGGCGCGGTCGTGGTCGATGCCTTCGACCACCCGCGCGAACAGGTCGGGCGACGGGGTGTGCACCCGGCCTTCGGCGGTCAGCGCATCATGGAGGCGATCTTCGAGCGCGCTCATCGCGTCTCCTCCAAGGTGGCAGCCAGGGACCTCAGGCCGCGTTGCAGATGGGTCTTGACCGAGTTGGGTGAGAGCCCGAGGGTCTTGGCGATCTCCTCGACCGACAGCTCGAGGTAGTACCGCAGGGCCACACAGTCCCGCTGTCGACGGGGCAGGTCGTGCAGGGCCGCGACCACCTCGAGGCGCGACTCACGAGACGCCGCGGTCTCCTCTGCCGAGGGCTCGTCCGGTATCGCCGGTGGCCGGTGCCGTAGGGACACCAGGCCGCGCCGGTTGTGGTCACGGGCGAGGTTGATGACGATCGAGCGCAGGTAGGCGGCAGCTCGCTCGGGGTCGCGGATGCGCTGGGCGCTGCGGGACAAGCGGATGAACGCCTCCTGGACGAGGTCCTCGGCCGCGGTGCGGTCCTGGACGAAGAAGCGGGCGAGGGTCACCAGTCGGGCGCCCTCGGCAACGAACAGGGCCGAGACCAAGGTGTCGACGTCGTCCTGCGCCGTCGACTCCCCGATGCTCCCTGTCAGCATTCCCACGGACTCCATCACCTAGACAGACGAACGAGCAGAGCCGTTGGGTGACAACCAATTTCGGTCATTTTCGGTGTCACCCGCTGCGCCGTGGTGCCGCGTCAGTCAGGTGTCAGCACCACAGTTTCACAAGGGTAAGGAGAGCACCATGGAACACTCGCAGTCATCACCTCTTTGGCGGAGGTCTGCCACCGCAGTGGCCTGTGCCGCGGTACTCGGCGTCGGCGCCGCGGTGGCACCGGCCGTCGCGGGGGCCGCCAACAACTTCCGCGGGAGTCTGCACCTGCTGCTCAGCGGCAAGGGGGCTCCGTTCGCAGACGCATCGGCCAAGCTCACTCTCGTCGGGCACGGTGACGACTCCACCGCTGTGCTCGTGGTCCACGGTGTGGATCGCGCCGAGGCCGACCGCACTTTCGGTGCCCACCTGCACAGCGGACGGTGCGTCGACGGCGTCGGCTCGGCGGCCGGCCCGCACTACAACCACACCGGCCAACCGCCGACGACGATCAGCGACCAGACCGAGATCTGGCTCGACTTCACGGTGGACGACGAGGGCAATGCGAACGCGGTCGCCCACGTTCCCTTCGTGCCGACACCGGGCCAGAGGTCGGTGGTGATCCACGAGCGGGCCACCGCTGCCAACGGCACGGCCGGCGACAGGATCGCGTGCCTCCCAGTGGAGTGGTGATGACAGTGCTCTCACGGCACGCGGTGCTCCGCACCGCCCTCATCGGCTTCGGCCTGGGGGCGGTGTGGGGTGTGGCCGCGAGGGTGTGGATGCGACTGGTGTCGACCAGCCCGGAGTTCAGCTGGTCGGGCACCCTGATGATCGTGGGCGTGGCCGCCGTCTTCGGGTTGCTCGTTGCCCTGTCTTGGCAGGCACGCCAGGCGACCGGTCGGCGTCGGTGGCTCAGGTTCCTCTTCGTGCCCGGGCTCATCCTGTTCGCCGGTCAGGGTGCTCCGCTGGCGCCGGGATTCCTCGTCGCCGGGCCGCTGCTGCGCCGCCACGGGCCGTTGGCGCGGCTGGGCACCGTCGTGGCTGTCGTCGGACCGGGCGTCCTGCTCTGGTGGTCGGAGCGCCTGGACGACGACACGATGCTGGCTGCACCGCTACACGTGCAGATCGGCCTGCTGTTCGGAATGCCTGTCGTGGCAACGGCATTGGCGCTTGCCGGACATCTGGTCATGGGACCTCTGCCCGACGGCGCTCACTCGGTGTCGCCCGAACGTGCGCGCAGCAGCCGACGCAGGGACTCCAGTCTCGAGGTGCCGGCCGGGCCTGCCTGACCCGAGGCAACCCACGCGTCGAGGGCACACTCCTCCTCGTCGTGGCCGCAGCCGCGAGGACACTGCGAGGTGCCGGGCTCGAGGTCGGGGAAGTGCTGGATGATCCGTGCGAGGTCGACGTGGGCCAGACCGAACGACCGGACCCCCGGGGTGTCGATGACCCACCCCGCCTCGGCGGGAAGTCGCAGTGCGACAGCCGAGCTCGAGGTGTGGCGACCCCGACCGGTGAAGTCGTTGACGATCCCCGTCGCTCGGCGGGCGTCCGGGACCAGGCCGTTCACGAGTGTCGACTTGCCGACACCCGAGTGCCCGATGAAGACGCTGATCCGGTCGAGCAGCTGCTCGTGCAGCCGTTCGAGACCCTCGAACCCGGACTCCCCGGTCGCGGTCACGACGTAGCGGACGTTGAGTGGCGCGTAGTTGGCGAGAAAGGCGTCGGCGTCGGCGAGGTCGGCCTTGGTCAGCACGAGCAAGGGGTCGAGGCCGGCGTCGTAGGCCGCGACGAGGCAGCGGTCGATCATGCGGGGGCGCGGCTCCGGGTTGGCCAGCGCGGTGACGATCACGAGCTGGTCGGCATTGGCGACGATCACCCGCTCGACTGGATCGGTGTCGTCCGCGGTGCGACGCAGCACCGAGCGTCGGGGGGTGAGGCGGACGACGCGGGCCAGGCCGTCGGGATTGCCCGAGGTGTCGCCGACCAGCTCGACGTCGTCACCGACCACGATTCCCTTGCGTCCCAGCTCGCGTGCCTTCATCGCGGTCACGATGCGTTCCGGCGACGCCTTCCCACCACTGCCGGTGCCACTATTGCCTTTGCCACCAACGCCTTTGCCCACGAGGACCGTGTAGCGGCCCCGGTCGACTCCGATGACGAAACCCGGGACGGCGTCCTCGTGGGCGGGGCGGTCCTTGGACCTGGGGCGTGACCCGCGCTTGCTGGGACGGATCCGGACGTCGCTCTCGTCGTAGTCCGACGTGCGCCGACTCATGGGGTCGGGCCGTCGGGGTCGACGAGACCGTGCCAGAGCTCGACGAACTCGGGGAGGGTCTTGGCGACCGTGTCGGGGTCCTCGACGACCAGGCCGGGGGCGCGCAGGCCCAGGAGGGCCCCGGCCATGACCATGCGGTGGTCGGCATAGGTGTGGAACATCCCGCCGGTCAAGGGCCGCGGCGTGATGCGCAGGCCGTCCTCGGTCTCCCTCACCTCGGTTCCGCGGTCTCCGAGCTCGCGCGCCAGGGCAGCCAGTCGGTCGGTCTCGTGCCCGCGGATGTGGGCCACTCCTCGGATGACACTGGGGGAGTCGGCGAGGGCCGCCAACGCTGCGATGACTGGTGTGAGCTCGCTCGCGTCGTGGAGGTCGATGTCGATGCCGTTGATCTCACCGGTGCCCGAGACCGTGAGCCCTTCGCGGGCGAGCGAGACGTCTGCGCCCATGGTGTCGAGGATGTCGCGGATCGCGTCTCCCGCCTGGGTGGTGTGCTGCGGCCACCCCGGCACCGTGACGCGGCCACTCGTCACCAGGGCCGCGGCGAGGAACGGCGCGGCGTTCGACAGGTCGGGCTCGACCTGGACGTCGAGCCCGTTGATCTCGGACGGCTCGACCCGCCACGTGTTGGCGTCGCCGTCGTCCACGATCGCGCCGGCGTCGCGCAGCGTCTCGACCGTCATCTCGATGTGCGGCTCGGAGGGGACCGGCTTGCCCGCGTGGTGGATGGTGACCCCGCGGTCATAGCGCGGACCGGCCAGCAGGAGGGCCGAGATGAACTGCGAGGAGGAGGACGCGTCGAGGGTGACCGAGCCACCCGGCATACGCCCGGTGCCGTGGACGGTGAACGGCAAGGTGCCGCGTGACTCGTCCTCCACCTGCGCGCCGAGGACGCGAAGCGCCTCCAGCACGGGGCCCATCGGGCGCACCCGGGCCTGCTGGTCGCCGTCGAACGTCACGAGTCCCTGGGCGAGTGCCGCCACCGGTGGCAGGAAGCGCATCACGGTGCCGGCCAGGCCGCACTCGATGTGGGCGCCGCGGTCCAGGGTCGCGGGCGTGACGACCCAGTCAGGGGCGCCCGAACCGTACGCGGTGGCGTCCTCGACCCCCGCGCCGAGCTCGCGCAGGGCCTGCGCCATGAGCAGCGTGTCGCGCGAACGCAGCGGCCGGCGAAGCAGGGACGGACCGTTGGCCAGCGCCGCGAGGACGAGGAAGCGGTTGGTCAGGGACTTGCTGCCGGGCAGGGTGACGTCGGCGTCGACCCGCTGCCGGGCGGTGGGGGTGGACCAGCCGGCAGCGTCGGGGACCGAACCCGCGGTGTCGGTGCGCGATGGGTCAGGTGAGGGCATCGTGCGCCTGGGACGCGGCCAGCTTGGCCTCGCGACGTGCGGCACGCGAGGCGTGCCTGGCCTCGCGCTTGGCGCGCTTGGCCGCCCGCTTCGCCGTGTCGCCCGCCAGCCCCGCTCGGTAGGCCAGACCCGGCCGGCCCTCCGTGTCGACGCTCGCCAGCAGCAGCCCGCCGATGAGGCCGAGGTTCTTGAGGAAGTTGATCCGCTGGGCGCGCTTGACCGCGGGGTCGGTCTCGGCCCAGAACTGGTGTCCCACATAGGTGGTCGGCACCATGGCGCCGACGAGTGCCAACGACGCGAGCCGCGGCACGCGACCGGCGGCGAGGAGGGCTCCGCCGCCCACCATGGTGGCGCCGTTGGCCCGCACCAGGAGCTCGGGGTCGTTGGGCAGGCCCAGCGGCGCGAGCCGCGCGGCAAGGGGTGCGACCTTGGGGCTCAGCGCGGACGGGTGACGGAGCTGCTCGAGTCCCTGGACGACGAAGATCGCGGCGAGCAACGGTCGGGCCACGCGGCGGACGACGGTCATGTTCACTCCTGGGCTGATGCGGGCTGGTGCGGGGGTTGGTGCGGTGTTGTTCGCAGTCGCCTCCCTTCTTACCGTATGGGCAGGTCAGCGTCCCTGCGTACCCTGTCCACCATGTGCGGCCGATATGCAGCCACAGCCAATCCCGACGAGCTCGTCGAGGAGTTCGAGGTCGAGCAGGACCGGACGTCGGAGCCGGCCCGCAGCATCCTCAAGAACCCCCAGTCGCCGCCCCCGGGGACACCCGACTTCAACCTGGCGCCGAGCAAGCAGGCACCCGTGGTGCTCACCCGCGCCCCGCGCCCCACGGAGGTCGCGACCGGACAGCCCACGCCCAAGGAGGGGTATGCCGGCGACCCGCCTCCCGTGCGCCAGCTCCGGTTGCTCACGTGGGGCCTGGTGCCCAGCTGGGCCAAGGACACCAAGATCGGCATGCGGATGATCAACGCCCGTGCGGAGTCGGTCCTGGAGAAGGGGTCCTTCGCCAAGGCCGCAGCCTCACGTCGTTGCCTCGTGCCGGCCCAGGGGTGGTACGAGTGGCAGAAGTCGCCGGTCAGCACCGATGCCAAGGGAAACCCGCGCAAGCAGCCCTTCTACATGCACCGGGCAGATGGTGACGTGGTCGCGTTCGCCGGGCTCTACGAGTTCTGGCGGGACCGTGAGATCGCCGACGGTGACGACCCCGAGGCGTGGCTCACGACGTTCACCATCATCACGACGGAGGCCGAGGCCGGTCTCGATCGGATCCACGACCGACAGCCCCTGGTGCTCGAGCGCGAGGACTGGTCGACCTGGCTCGACCCGTCGGTGACCGGCCAGGACGAGGTCGCCAGGCTGCTCGCGTTCTCCGCGCCCGGGCGGTTCGAGGCCTACCCGGTCGGGACAGCCGTGTCGTCCAACCGCAGCAACGGTCCGCAGCTGATCGAGCCGGCGGGGATCGACGAGCTCGACGGCGTGGTCGATCCGATGACCGGCGAGATCATCGGGGGCGGTGCCCGGACCACCGCAGACGTGACCGGAGGGGGACCGAACCCCGCATGAGCAGGGAACGAGGCAACGAACGCGTCGTCGACGTCGAGACCCCCGGGGGGCCGGCCCGCGTCCACGTGACCCGACCGCCGCGGGCACTGGGGTCGGTGGTACTCACCCACGGCGCGGGGGGCAGCATCCGCGCCGGGGACGTGTCGGCCGTGGCAGCCGGGCTGCTTGCGGGTGGCTGGGCCGTCGCACTGGTCGAGCAGTCGTGGGTGGTGGCGGGACGCAAGCTGCCGCCACCTGCGGCCACCCAGGACCCGTCCTGGCTGGCGGTGCTCGGGCACCTCACCTCGGGACGCAGCCGACTGCCGCGGCCGCTGGTGGTGGGTGGCAAGAGCAATGGCGCACGGGTGGCGTTCCGCACGGCGCACGACACCGGCGCGGACGCGGTCCTCGCGCTGGCCTTCCCCCTCCACCCGCCGGGGAAGCCCGAGCTGTCGCGAGCCGCCGAGCTGCGCGCACCGGTGCCGCACGGCATACCGCTGCATGTCGTCCAGGGCGCGACCGACCCGTTCGGCACGCCCGCTGAGGTGCGGGCCGAGCTGCCGGAACCCTCGTGGGTCACCGTGGCGCGCGGCGGTCACGGGTTCACGAAGAAGCCGGACGACGTCGTGGCAGCCGCCCTGGCCTTCGTGACCACGCTGGGTTAGAGAGCGCCCCCGGCGGCAGTCGGGGCGGAGGCGTCCTTGCCCCCGTCGCCCACCGCTTCACGGGCGAGGTGGTCCTCGATCTGGAACCAGTCGTCACCGGCGCGCTCGGCGATGGTCAGCAGGGTGTTCATCGCAGCGACCTCCTCGACCTGCTCCTTGAGGAACCACAGCATGAACTGCTCGCCGAGGACGTCGCCCTCGGCGCGCGCCGCCCGGAAGAGCGCCTCGATCTGCCCGGTGACGGCCTTCTCCTGGGCCAGGGCCAGCTTGATCGGCGCGGTGAGGGCGTCGAAGTCGTTGCGGACCTCGTCCACGCCGGGCACGGTCAGGGCCCAGTCCCTGTCGAGCATGTACTGGACCATCATCATCGCGTGGTTACGCTCTTCGACGCTCTGCAGGTAGAAGTGCGTGGCCAGCCGGGGCAGGTCGTGGCCGTCGAACCACACGGCGATCGCGATGTACTGCTGGCTGGCGGTGAACTCGTGGCGAACCTGCTGCGTGAGCAGCTCGACGAACGAGGCTTCGGATGTGCGCGACATACCGGAAACCGTAGTGCCTGGTCCGGACGGGCTGGGCCGGGAACGCCGAGCACGGGAATGACAGCGCGGGGTGCTCCGTTGACCACTGAGACCGACCCACCCACCGATCCGCCCACGATCCAGCGCGCCGAGACACCGTCGGGCGCACCACCAGGAGTCCGCTCGTGCCCGTTCTGACCGCGCAGCCCGTCGGCGACGCCGCGCTCTCCGCCCCCGTCGCACTGGGCCTCTCCGCACCGACCGACAAGCCAGCCAAGGCCGATGCCGGGCTAGGCTGGAGGGCAATGACTGAGACACCTGCCACCGACACCATCATCGACGAGGCCACCCCTGACGCCACCGTCGACGTGGCCAGCGAGACCCCCGGCGAGCGACAGTCGCGTTTCGAGCGCGAGGCGATGCCCCTGCTGGACCAGCTGTACTCGGCGGCGCTGCGGACCACGCGGAACCCGGCCGACGCCGAGGACCTGCTCCAGGAGACCTACACCAAGGCCTTCGCCGCGTTCCACCAGTACCGCCCCGGCACGAACTTCAAGGCGTGGATGTACCGCATCCTCACCAACACGTACATCAACACCTACCGCAAGAAGCAGCGTGAGCCGCTGCAGTCCGATGCCGCCGAGATCGAGGACTACCAGCTCGCCCGTGCGGAGTCGCACACCTCGAGCGGGCTGCGCTCGGCCGAGACGGAGGCGTTGGACCACCTGCCCGACACCGAGGTGAAGCGGGCACTGCAACAGCTGCCGGAGGACTTCCGGTTGGCGGTCTACCTTGCCGACGTCGAGGGCTTCGCCTACAAGGAGATCGCCGAGATCATGGATACCCCCATCGGGACCGTCATGTCGCGGTTGCACCGCGGCCGGCGCCAGTTGCGGGAGTTGCTGACGGAGTATGCCGCCGAGCGCGGCTTTGCCACCCAGGGAGCGGACTCATGAGCTGCGAAGGACAGGGAGCGGGAGAAGCTGCGGGCTCGGACTGCTCGGAGGTGCTGCACCGCGTCTACGAGTACCTCGACGGTGAGATGACGCAGGACGACACCGTCAAGATCAAGCACCACCTCGAGGAGTGTGGGCCCTGCCTGCAGGAGTACGACCTCGACCAGGCACTCAAGGCGCTGGTCAAGCGGTCCTGCGCCTGCGAGGAGGCCCCCGTGGAGCTGCGGACCCAGATCATGGCCAGGATCACCACGATCCGCTACGAGATCTCGGAGTAGTCGCGACGGGCCCGCGAAGGTGGGCCGGCGACGGGCGCCGGGAACGGCGGCACACGACGAAGGGGCGGTCGAACCAGATGGTTCGACCGCCCCTTCGATGCGTCGTGGCGCAGGCTCAGGCGTTGGGCTTGCGGCCGTGGTTGGCCGCGTTGCCCTTGCGCGAGCGGCGCTTGCGGGCGCGCTTGCTCATGGGTCACTCCGTCAGTGGTGGTGTGGCGCGTTACGCACCGGGTGCCGGGCCAGTCTCTCACAGCCTAGAGGCGACAACGTGCCGTCGGGCCAATACCGGGAGCCATGCGGACAAACGCGGTCCAAAGGTCCGAACCAATGATGCCAAAGGTGCGATAGGACCTTCAAGGTTTGGCAAAGAACGGGCAAGGAGCGTCCCAAGGGCGGACGTTGCCCGGCATCATAGTCCTGTCCACGCACCGCACCCCTGGCGGCTCGGGACAAGTGACCGCCTGAAGTAGCCGAACGTATGAGTCGCGCCTCAGGCAGAAGGAGCACCGCCATGAAGGCGATCACCACCATCTTCGAGTCCATCCTCTCCGGCAACGACAACATCGTGTGGTCCCCCCAGGACGTCGAGTCCTCGACCGGCATGACCTCCGTGTGGAGCTGGGGCGGCTGACCCACCCTGACTGCCACCCGGGCCTAGATTGGTGCCGTGAGCACAAGTCCTGACCCGGGAGCGTCTGCGCGCAGACTGCACAACCGCGCGACCATCATCTATGTGGCGGTCGTCGTGGCTCTCGCGCTGGGGCTTGCCTCGATCGGTTGGCTGGCCACGGGTCAGCTGGGCGACATCGGCGCAGTCTTCGTCCTGTCCGGCCTGGGCATCACCAGCTGGTTGCTCCGCGAGATCGACGTCGGTTCGCGCATCCAGCTGTCGTTCCTGAGCATCATCCTGCTCACCTCTGCTGTCGTGGTTGGCCCCGTGGGGGCAGCCATCGTGGGCGCCGCCGCCGCTGTGGTCCAGAAGGAGTCACAGCCGGTCATCGTCCGCCTCTTCAATGTCGCGCTCTGCAGCTCGATCGGGTCCCTGGGTGGTCTGGTCTACCTGTGGGCCGGGGGACTGAGTGATCCCGGCGGCTCCGACTCGGCCGGTCGCATCCTGCTCCTCGTGGGGCTGCCCCTCATCGTGGCCGACGTGGCCCAGTGCCTGCTCAATGCCGCAC
>NZ_JBFUEP010000004.1:0-110839 GCF_056403895.1 Pedococcus sp. P2_E5 | reverse complement strand
ACGCCGTCCTGACGCTTCGCAAGCAGATCGACGCGGTCGTGCGCGACGTCGTGACCGCCGGCGTCGCCAGCGGCGAGTTCACCGTCGACGACGTGCCCGACACGACCTTGGCGCTGATGTCGATGGCGGTCGACGTCGCCCGCTGGTACGACCCCGAGATCAAGCGCTCCCCCGAAGCCATCGGCGCGGCCTACGCCGACCTCGGCCTGCGCCTCGTCCGCGCCGGCTGAGGCACGCGTCGTYGGCTCGACCGGATCGGACTAGTCGCGGGTCAGCTTGCGATAGGTGACGCGGTGCGGACGCGCCGCGTCGGCCCCGAGGCGCTCGATCTTGTTGGCCTCGTAGGACTCGAAGTTGCCCTCGAACCAGTACCACTTCGCCGGGTTCTCGTCGTCGCCCTCGAAGGCGAGGATGTGCGTCACCACTCGGTCGAGGAACCACCGGTCGTGGCTGATGACCACCGCGCACCCCGGGAAGTCGAGCAGGGCGTTCTCGAGCGAACCGAGCGTCTCGACGTCGAGGTCGTTGGTCGGCTCGTCGAGGAGCAGCAGGTTGCCACCCTCCTTGAGCGTGAGCGCCAGGTTGAGGCGGTTGCGCTCACCACCGGAGAGGACGCCGGTCTTCTTCTGCTGGTCGGGGCCCTTGAACCCGAACTGCGACACGTAGGCGCGGGACGGGATCTCGACCTGGCCGACGTTGATGTAGTCGTGGCCGCCGGACACGGTCTCCCAGAGGTTCTTGGTCGGGTCGAGGCCGCCTCGGCTCTGGTCGACGTAGGAGATCTTGACCGTCTCACCGACCTTGACCGAGCCGCTGTCTGCCTCCTCGAGCCCGACGATGGTCTTGAAGAGTGTGGTCTTGCCGACGCCGTTGGGGCCGATGACGCCCACGATGCCGTTGCGCGGCAGGGTGAAGGACAGGTCGTCGATCAGGACGCGGTCGCCGAAACCCTTGGTGAGGTTCTTGACCTCGATGACGGTCGAGCCCAGTCGCGGGCCGGGCGGGATCGCGATCTCGTCGAAGTCCAGCTTGCGGGTGCGGTCGGCCTCGGCGGCCATCTCCTCATAGCGCGCCAGACGCGCCTTGGACTTCACCTGACGGGCCTTGGCGTTGGAGCGCACCCACTCGAGCTCCTCCTTGAGGCGCTTGGAGAGCTTGGCGTCCTTCTTGCCCTGGATGGCCAGACGTGACTGCTTCTTCTCCAGGTAGGTCGAGTAGTTGCCTTCGTAGGGGTAGGCACGGCCTCGGTCCAGCTCGAGGATCCACTCGGCGACGTTGTCCATGAAGTAGCGGTCGTGGGTCACGGCGACGACAGCGCCGTGGTAGGCCGCGAGGTGCTGCTCGAGCCACAGCACGGACTCGGCGTCCAGGTGGTTGGTGGGCTCGTCGAGCAGGAGCAGGTCGGGCTTCTGCAGCAGCAGCTTGCACAGTGCCACGCGGCGGCGCTCTCCACCGGAGAGCACGGTGACATCCGCGTCCGGCGGCGGGCAGCGAAGGGCGTCCATGGCCTGCTCGAGCTGGGAGTCGAGGTCCCAGGCGTCGGCCGAGTCGATCGCCTCCTGGAGCTTGCCCATCTCCTCCATCAACGCGTCGAAATCGGCGTCCGGCTCGGCCATCTCGGCGGAGATCGCGTTGTAGCGGTCGACCTTGGCCTTGATCTCGCCGGCGCCCTCCTCGACGTTGCCGAGGACCGTCTTCTCCTCGTTGAGCTCGGGCTCCTGCATGAGGATCCCCACCGTGAAACCGGGCGTGAGGCGGGCTTCACCGTTGGAGGGGTGGTCCAGCCCGGCCATGATCTTCAGGACCGAGGACTTGCCGGCTCCGTTGGGCCCCACCACGCCGATCTTGGCGCCGGGGTAGAAGGAGATGGTCACGTCATCGAGGATGACCTTGTCGCCGTGGGCCTTGCGGGCCTTCGACATGACGTAGATGAACTCGGGCATGGGGGCAAGGCTATCCGCCGGGGCCCCCACGCCCGAATCCGCCTCAGACGGACGAGAGCTCGCGCTCGCTCTCGCCGCGAGGCACCAGACCCGTCGGCTCCTGGGCCACCACGTAGTCATCCGTCTCGGGATCACCGGTGTCCTGGTCGTCCCCGGTGCCGCGTCGGGCGGCCAGGTCGCCGGGGTCGTAGGAGCCGAAGTCCTCCTCCTGCGCAGGAGGCTCGCCCTCGAGCGCCGTCATCGCGTCCTGGACGCCCTCGTCGGCCATCCGGTCGTGGGTGTCCAGCTGCGCCCGGGTCACGCGCGTCAGGGCGGTGGTCCCCCAGCTGAGGTCGTGGCCCACGTTGTAGGCGTCGATCTCGACGGACGTGGCGTGGGTGTTGTCCTGACGCATCCACTGGTTGACCCGCAGGCGTCCGTAGACGACGACGGGCTCGCCCTTCTTGAGCGAGTGGGCCACGTTGGCGCCGAGCGACCTGAAGGCCGTGACGTTGTAGAAGCTGGTGCCGGCGTCCTCGTACTCGCGGGTCTTCGGGTTCGGCCGTCGCACCGTCGACGCCAGCCGGAAGGCCGCGAAGGGCACCCCGTTGCGTGTCGTGCGCGACTCCGGATCGGCGACCACCCGGCCGGTCACCGTGATATAGGACTCGTTCATCTCGCTCACCTCATCTGTGTGTCGTTTCCCTGTGGGTTGACGCAACAGTGAGGCAACGCGAGTCCGTGGACGAGCGAGCGCGGGCCGGGCTGGGGATGCCGTCCCGGGCGGGTAGGGGCCTGTGCACAGGCCCCCGCGCATCCGCGCCGTATCCAGGCTCCTAGCGACGCGAGCTGGCCGGGGCCAGCCGCACCTCCGCCCGGTCCAGCGACTCACGGGTGGCGCGGTGCCGGTCGAGGACAAGTCGCACCGGACCGACGATCCGCTCACGGGCGACCCCGGCGACCTTGTCGGTCAACATGCTCCGCACGCGCTGCCCACGGCGACGGGCGCCTGCGCGCCCGAGGGTGCGCGCGAGCGCGGCGAGCGCCAGCCCCAGCAGCAGGCCTCCGGCGAACATGAGCAACGGGTAGGGCAGCGGCCCGAGCCGTGGCGTGTCCAGCTCGGGAAGCGCCAGCCACCCCATCACGACGAGCACGGCCAGCCAGAGGAACCCCAGGGCCGCGACGAAGGCAAGGACGAGCTGGGCGAGCCCGAAGACCTGCCACCACATCGGGGGCCGCATCTTCAGCGACGTGCCCACGACGGCCTGGTCGAGGGCGTCAGCCAGCTCGGGACCGGGCGGCGTGGCCGCGTCGGCGACCGCTTCGGCCCACCGGTTCGGCAGACCTTCCGCCGCCTGGTCCCCGACCTTCCGGGTGGCCAGCTCGACGGCCGACCGTGCCGCAGGGGTGGGCGGCGGGAGCGACGAACGCCCCAGGACGGTCCGCACGTCGCCCGCCGTGACGGCGAGCTTCTCCTCCACCGCGTCGCGGGTGTTGAGGCGCAACCGCTTCATCGGGTCGGGGCGCAGGGCGCGCACCCAGCGGGTGAACGGCCACCCGGTGCGCCCCCACGCCTGGTTGCGGTAGTCGCGCTCGACAGCCGCCACGACCGTCGGGATCCCGGCAGCACGGGAGAGCGCGTCGACCAGCTCGGCGTCCACCGTGTCGGACAGGGTCGGTTCGGTCAGGGCCACTCCCCCGCGCAAGGTGGTAGCGCTGGCCGAGACGTCGGCGAGGAGCCGGTGCTGGGCCGCGTTCTGGGCGGCGACCGCCGTCGCCAGTCGCAACCGGAGGTCGTCGATCCCCGTGCCACCGGTGGCAGACGTGGAGATCACCTGGACCCCCGGGATGCCGTCCTCCGCCGCGAGCCGCGCGAGGTCGCGACGGATCTGACCCATCGAGTCCGAGGACAGGCGGTCGGCCTGGTTGAGCACCACGACCGTCACGGCGTGATGGGTCGACAAGGTGCGCAGGTAGTCGTCGTGCAGCCGTGCATCGGCGTACTTCTGCGGGTCGGTGACCCACACGAAGACGTCCACGAGCTCGAGCACCCGCTCGGACTCGGCGCGGTGCGCTTCCACCCGCGAGTCGAAGTCGGGCAGGTCCAGCAGGACCAGCCCGTCGAGGTTCCAGGGGCTGTCGGGGCCGCCCGTCGGGTCCGTGGTCAAGGGGTCCACGTGGTGGCGCTGGGCCACGGACAACCAGTCGAGCAGGTCCGTGGCGTCCTCGTCACCCCAGACGGCTGCCACCGGGCGCGAGGTCGTCGGCCTCCGGGCCCCGACCACCGCGACGGTGGAGCCGACCAGGGCGTTGAACAGGCTGGACTTGCCCGAACCCGTGGCACCGGCGAGCGCGACGACGGTGTGGTTGCCGGTCTTGGAGATCCGCCCGGCGATCTTGTCGACCACCGCGCGAGCGGAGGCCACCCCGGCCGGGTCGAGCTGGTTCCCACCAGCGGCCATCGCCTGCTCGAGGGCACGCGAGCGTGCGGTCAGCTCCTCCGCACTCACGGACTTGACCTGCTTTCGGCCCATCTTCAACGGGCTCATCGAACCGCCTTCACCGCTGCTGCCGCGTCGGCCAGGCGTTCGGCCTGGCCTTCTGTCGTCTCCACCCCGTCGAGGGCACCGTCGTAGCGAAGTCGCTCCGCGGCATACAGCTCCTGCACGTGCTCGAGCAGGCGCTTGCGAGCCTTCGCCGCCATGTCGCGCACCGCCTGGTCGCCGAAGATCGCCTCGAGCACCTTCTGGGCGAGCACTGCGGTGCCACCGGCGATGCCGACCTCGGCCCCGATCAGGCCTCCGGTGTGGGCGAACGCCACCAGCATCAGGATCACCCCGATGCCGTTGAGCCCGTAGGCCGCGATGCGCGCCGTGGTGCGGCGGTCCTTGCCCTCGCCGCGCACGAGCTCGAGGACCTCGACCTGCCAGTCGCGCACGAGCCGTTCGATCTGGGGCGACAGGTCGGTCGAGGCCTTGGACAGCCCGGGAGTCTGGTCGAGCAGTGGATCTCCCCCGGGGAGCTGGCGCCACATGCGGGCGACCGTCGCCGCAGCTCCCTGGCCCTGGGCGTTGATGAGGGCGGCGACACCGGTCTGGAGTGCCTCCCCCAGGTCGCCCGAGGGTGGGGCCTGGCCCTTCAGCGCCGCCGTGATCCGGTCGCGGACCTTCGAGATCGTCGACTCGACCTGCTTGAAGAACTCGCCCGTGCCGACGTACTCCTGCCAACGGGCCAGTACCTCACCGCGCAGCAGCGTGCCGTCGGTCATGCCGTGCTCGACGTTGGCCAGGGCCTCGCGGTATGCCGCGTGGGCGGCGTCGTGCAGCGCGTCGAGGGCCTGCGCCTGCTGCCGGGTGGCCGTGACGAGGACACCGGCCCGCTGGTCGAGGCTGCCGAGGGCGCCGTCGAGGGTCTGCTTCACGATGACCGAGCGGGCCCGGGCATCGCTGGCGAGCGCGGTCAGCCAGGAACGCAGGCGGGCGACGTCGGGCTCGGGAAGGCGCCCCTCGGCGGTCAGGTCGGCCTCGGGGATCCCGAAGATGGGCGCGGTGGACAACCCTTGCTCCCGCAGCATCGAGGCGAGGTGGCTACGGATGTCGGCCATCGCCTCGGGCGGCACGCGGTCGAGCACGATGGCGATGGCGGTGCCGTGCTCGGACGCCTGGCGCAGGAGGTCCCACGGGACGGCATCGGCATACCGAGCGGCCGTGGTGACGAAGAGCCAGAGGTCGGCTGCCGCGAGCAGCTGGGTCGCGAGCGCACGGTTGGCACTGACGACCGAATCGATGTCGGGCGCGTCGAGCAGCGCCATGCCCGGGGGCAGCGAGCTCGACACGACCAGGCGCAGTGCGCTGACCCCGTCGCCTGGACTCCCCGCTCCGGTCACCCGGCTCAGCCCCGGCAGCACCCGGTCGTCGCTGAACCACCGCGCGTCCTGGGGGTGGTGGACCAGGACCGGGGTGGTCGTCGTCGGGCGCAGCACCCCCGAGCGGCTCACCTCGGCATCCACGATGGAGTTGACCAGCGTCGACTTGCCGGCCCCGGTCGAGCCGCCGACGACTGCGAGCAGGGGCGCGTCGAGAGAGCGCAGTCGCGGGATGACGTAGTCGTCGAGCTGCTTGAGGAGGGCGTCGCGGGTGGTCCGCCCGGTCACCACGTCGGGGATGTCGAGGGGCAGACCCGCCTGCTCGACCTGTTCACGGAGGGTCGTCACGGCGCCCAGCATCGACATGGCGTCGTCCCTTGAAATCACACCGTAAGCCTAACGAATCGGACGCTGTGCACCGTGCGCGACAGACCCTGTGGGAGCAGTCGTTCGGTAAAGATCCGGTCCGGGCCTAGAAGCGTCGGAAGTAGTCGTCGTAACCGCTGGCCGTCGACCCGTCGCCGGCGCTGGTGCGAGGCTGGAGGCGTTCGACGGGTTCGATCAGCTCGACACCGTCGAGGGTGAGGTCGTCGATGTTGGCGTCCTGGGCCGGCGCCGGACGCCAGCGGCGGGGCTCCCGGACGGGTTCGTCGTCGGGCTCGTCGAACTCCGCGGGCAGCCGCAGCCACCAGATCGCGGCCACCGCCAGCAGCAGCAGGCAGACGACAGGCATGGGCAGACCGTTGAGCAGCTGCTCGGTCGTGTTGGGCCCGGGGTCGTAGGTGACGACCTCGCTGTCCGCAGGGGGTGCGTCGGGGTCACCGCGGACCAGTCCCACTGCCGTGCACGCCACGAAGGCCAGGTTCAGCAGGAACGCGGCCACCCAGACGACGAAGGTCTCCCAGCGCAGCAGTGCGGAATGGCTGACCGGCTGCGCAAAGTGGAGCATGCCGAGAACCGCCAGCAGCAGCAGGGAACCGAAGAGGATCGCGCTCGGTGACTGGCCGAAGCCGAACCCGTACATCGCGAACATGAAGAGCCTGTCGAGGAACGGGGTTGGCTCCGCGAGCTGCTCGCCGTTGGTCCCGAAGCTCTGGCTCGTCGACTGGAAGACCAGCCAGCTCTGGTAGGCCGTGGCGACGACAGCCACCGCCGCGGACACCTCGAGCAGTCGAGCCGACACGAACCACGTGCGCGGCAAGGTCCAGTCCAGCCGCCTCGACGTCAGCTGCATGGTCGGCCCCTTCCTCCCGGCGTCCAATCTAATGGAGGGCGGCGCCGCCACAATGGCCTGATGCGCATCTTTGCCGCCGTCGTGCCGACGGAGACCGCCCTGGAGGACCTCGCCGAGTTCCTCGACCCCCGCCGTGACGCAGGCCCGGACCTGCGGTGGACCGACTCCAGCCTCTGGCACGTCACCACCGCCTTCATGGCCGACGTGCCCAGCCGGCTGGTCGAGGCCCTGGTGGACGGTATCGCCGAGGCCGTGGGCGAACGTCGCCCCATGTCGTTGCGCCTCAAGGGTGGCGGCGCCTTTCCCAACCCGTACGAGGCACGGGTGACCTGGATGGGCATCGACGGGGAACCGGAGTCCCTGGAGTCCCTGGCCGGTCTGGCGCGGGCCGTTCGGCGCGCCTGCAGCCACGTCGGCGCCAGCCCCGAGGGCGGGCCCTTCACGCCGCACCTCACCGTGGCCCGCTCGCGCCACCCCTTCGAGGCCACGCGGTGGCTGCGCGTCCTCGATGCGTATGCCGGGCCGACCTGGACCGCGGACGAGGTCACCCTCTTCGCGTCGCACCGCGGCGAGGGTAAGGGCCGCCCGCACTACGAGCCGATCGCCGTGGTCGAGCTGGCCGGCTGAGCGCACGACCTCTGGCCAGCCATGCCGCATCAAGGGACCGATCCAGAGGGTGGACGGGGCATGTGCGGCCAGAAGTCGCAGGCGCGGGTCGGGCCAACGCTGCGCTCGGCTCCCGATTGGTGCCCCCGGCAGGACTCGAACCTGCGACCTAGAGATTAGAAGGCTCTTGCTCTATCCAGCTGAGCTACGGGGGCAATGGCGCAGAGTCTAGGACGAGCGCCGCTCATCACTCAGTTGCGCCAGGCGGCGCAGGGCGAGCTCGGCCAGCAGGGCCGCGCCGTCGGGGACCACCGAGTCGTCGAAGTCCGCTCGCGGGGAGTGGTTGTCCGGAGCCGAGTCGAAGTCCGCGACCGGGCAGGCGCTGAGGTTGACGTAGGCGCTCGGCACCAGCTGCCCCACGAAGGAGAAGTCCTCCGAACCCATCTCCGGGTCGCGCTGGTGGGCGTAGCGCTCCGCTCCGAACAGGTCGACGATCGTGTCCTTGACGAACGCGTACTCGACCTCGTCGTTGACCGTCACCGGGTAGCCCGGCAGGTGCTCGACCTCCGCCGTCAGGCCGTGCCCCTGCGCGAGCCGGGTCGCGAGCAGCTCGATCTTGCGACTGACCACGGCCCGGGCCTCCTCCGACAGGCTGCGCACCGTCGCCTCGAACACCGCGTCGTCGGGGATGATGTTGTCCTTGGTGCCGCCGACGAACTTGCCGACCGTGATGACGACCGGGTCGAAGACGTCGAACTGCCGCGTCACCAGCGTCTGCAGCGCGACGACGATCTCGCACGCCACGGGGATCGGGTCCTTGGCACGGAACGGCTGCGACCCGTGACCACCCTCGCCGACGACCCGCACCCTGACCTCGTCCGCGGCCGCCATCAGCGGCCCCGGGCGCCCGAACCACGTCCCCAGCGGGTGCTCGGAGGAATAGACGTGCAGTGCGTATGCCGCGTCGACGCGCCTCCCAGCCGCCTCGAGCAGACCCTCCTCGATCATCGGCCTGGCGCCGCCAGGACCCTCCTCCCCCGGCTGGAACATGAACACGACATCGCCTGCGAGCTCGTCGCGCAGCTCGTGCAGGATGCGCGCGGCGCCCACGAGTCCCGCGACGTGGAGGTCGTGACCGCACGCGTGCATCAGGCCCTCGTGGCGCGACACGAAGTCCAGCGGCAGGTCCTCGCTGACGGGCAGGGCGTCCATGTCCCCTCGTAGCAGGACGACCGGCCGCCCGTCGCGTCGCGGCTCGGCGTCGCTGCCGGCGTCCCTCACGCCGTCGCTCCCGCCGTCGCTCCCGCCGGTGCTCGCGGCGTCGCTCGCGGCACCCCCGCGGCCGCGGAGCACGGCGACGACCGACGAGAGCGACTCCCCCAGCGTGATCTCGAGGTCCAGGCCGGCCAGTGCCTCGAGGACGGCCCGCTGCGTCAAGGGCAGCGACATCCCGACCTCGGGGATCTGGTGCAGCTCGCGCCGCAAGGCGATGAGGTCCGGGCCGATGGTCGAGGCGATCTCGAGGGTGCGCACCCGCTGCACGCTAGTACGCCCCGAGGAAGTCCCTGCGGCTCACCGTGATGGTCTGGAGCAGGTCACGTTCGGTCTCCAGCGCCCGCTCATCGGCAGCGCTGTGGTGCATGCGCGCCCGGAGCAGGGCCAGCTCGCTCGCGGAGTCCTGGAACCGGCGCATCGACCGCAGCATGGCGCGACCACCCGAGGTCCTCGCCCAGACCCGGGCGGACCGACGCCCGTTCATGGTCGAGAGCATGTGGACCTCGCTCGGAGACAGCCATCCGGCGTCGGCGTACTCACTGAGGTGCCGGCCGATGAGGCGCCCCTCGCGGCGGCGCGCCCAGACCACCAGGGCGACGAAGGCGACGAAGATCGGCACCTCGACGAGGAGGTAGACCGACAGCAGCCCCGCCCCGCCCGTGATGGCTGCGAGGTTCCACACGGCGTGGGACAGGGCCGCCAGGAGGTATCCGGCGACCGGTGCGAAGACCCTCAGCCCGCGGTGGCGGGTCGTGGCGGCGATCCCGATGCCGATGCCGGTGAGGACCGTGAACATGGGGTGGGCGAACGGGGTGAACAGGCAGCGGGCGAGGAACGTGCCGGTGAGCGACGCGTCGCCGCCGTGGTCGTAGGCCATTCCGAGGTATTGGATGTTCTCGGTGAACGCGAAGCCCGCCGCGACCACTCCGGCGTAGACCATCCCGTCGATGATCCCGTCGAACTCGCGACGCCGGAACCACCACACGAGCAGGACGAGCAGGCCCTTGCAGGCCTCCTCCACCAGCGGAGCCGAGAACACGGCCGTGGCGAGCATCGCGTCGTCGTCACGACCGGTGGCGGCCTGGAACGCGACATTGGCGCCCGTGTTGAAGACCCCCGCGGCCAGCGCCGCGACGAGCGCACCCCACAGGAACGCCGTCACGAGGTAGCGCCACGGCTCTGCCTCGAACCGGTCCAGCCACAGGAAGGTGGGGATCACGATGCCCAGCGGGATGGCCGCGAGGACCACGGCCAGGAGAGTCGTGACCACGCCCAGGGTCGCCCCGTAGTAGACGGACAGGACGATCGCCGCCAGCCCGAACCCCACCACCATGACCCCCACGAGCAGCCAGCCGCGCAGCCTGCCGCGACCGGTCCCACCGGTGGACACCTGGCCCGGCGGCACGGAGGCGGGCCCGCCCGCGGGCGATGCGTCCGCGGCATACCCCTGCTCTGGTCCCCACGTCATGACGGGCAGGGTAGTCGAGGCGGACGTGGCGCCGCCCTGTCACCACTGGGCAATATGGTGGTCCGGTGACTGCCACCCCCACCGACCGCTCCGTCAACGACCGCATCGTCTGGATCGACTGCGAGATGACCGGGCTCTCCCTGGAGGCCGACGCCCTCATCGAGGTCGCGGCGCTCGTGACCGACTTCGAGCTCAACCAGCTGGGCGACGGCGTCGACGTCGTCATCACGCCCCCGGCCGAGGCGCTCGAGCAGATGGACGACTTCGTGCGCACGATGCACACCACCTCGGGACTGCTCGAGGAGCTGGCCGGAGGCACGACAATGCAGGACGCGCAGGAACAGGTGCTCGCCTACATCCGCGAGTGGGTGCCCGAGCCGCGCAAGGCTCCGCTGGGCGGCAACACCGTCGGCACCGACCGCAACTTCCTCGCCCGTGACATGGCCGAGCTCGAGGCCCACCTGCACTACCGCATCATCGACGTGTCCTCGATCAAGGAGCTGTCTCGGCGCTGGTACCCGCGCGCCTACTTCGGTTCGCCCAAGAAGTCCGGTGGGCACCGGGCGCTCGCCGACATCCGTGAGTCCATCGCCGAGCTGCGCTACTACCGCGAGGCTGTCTTCGTGGCTCCCCCCGGCCCCGACAGCGACACGGCCAAGGGCATCGCCGCGCGTCACGTGGTCAACCACAGCTGACCGACGCGCAACCGCCCTCGGTATGCCGTGGGCTCGCCGACGGCGCACCCCTCACCGACGCGCTGGTCTTCCCGGGGTGGTCACGAGCACGGGTCCGGAACAGGTACTATTGGCGTCGCTTCCGCGGCCGGCATTGTCCGGTCGTGACGCATGGTGGGCGTAGCTCAGCTGGTAGAGCACCGCGTTGTGGTCGCGGGGGTCGCGGGTTCAAGCCCCGTCGCTCACCCCATACCGAAGGCCCCTGACCGAGATGGTCGGGGGCCTTCGTCATGCTCTGGTGCAGGTGACCCGGCGACGGGACACTGGCCGTATGCCGGGCTGCTGCGACCCCCAGGGGTACGAGAAGGTCTTCGGGCCCCGCTTCGCCCAGCGACAGGCCCGTCGCTACCGCAAGCGCGGACTGGGCTCGACCGAGCGCGACATGGTCGACTTCCTGACCCGCCGCGGGGTGACGGGGGCCTCGGTCCTGGAGATCGGTGGCGGGGTCGGCGAGATCCAGCTCGAGCTGCTGCGGCGTGGGGCGGCCCGGGCGACCAACCTCGAGCTCGTGGCCGCCTATGACGGCCCGGCGCGCTCTCTGGCGGACGAGGCAGGCCTCGCCGACCGGGTCGACCGACGGCTGCACGACATCGTCGAGGCGCCGGAGGAGGTCGACGTGGCCGACGTCGTCGTCCTGCACCGCGTCGTCTGCTGCTACCCGGACTACGAGCGACTCCTGGGCGCCGCCGCCGACCACGCGCGGCACCTGCTCGTGTTCAGCCACCCACCGCGGAACCTCGGCACCCGGGCGTACATCTCGGCGCAGAACGCCGCGTTGCGCCTGGTCGGCCGACCGTTCGACTCGTTCACCCATCCACCCGAGGCCATGCTCGGCGTGCTGCGCGACCGTGGGCTCACCCCGGTGCATGCCCGCCGCGGGCTCGTGTGGCACGTCGAGGGGCTGGTGCGCGAGGCCGGCTGAGACCTTGGCTGGCGAGCTGACGGGCCGACAAACGAGCCGACAAACGGGCTGACTGGCGGGCTGACTGGCGGGCTGACTGACGGGCTCACTCGGGGGCACTGGGCCTGATCCCGCCCCCGTCCGGCAGGATGGTCGGGTGTTCATGGACTCCGACGGCAAGCGCAGGGCCATCCGGATCGGCGTCTGGGTGGCGATCCTCGGGCTCCTCCTCGGCGTGCTGAGCTCGCTCGTCATGGCAACCGGTGCCGACGCCCACGCGGCGCTGAAGTCGATCTCCCCCCAGGACGGCTCGTCGCTGGCCACCGCGCCGACGCAGGTCGTGCTGACCTTCAACGAACCGATCGGCGCCAGCTTCGCGACCGTGACCGTCACCGGAGCCCAAGGCGCAGTGTCCTCCGGCAGGGCGGTGGTCGACGGCGTGACCGTCACCCAGGCCCTGGCACCCGACCTGCCCAACGGCCGATACACCGTCGCCTACCGCGTCGTGAGCGAGGACGCGCACCCCGTGGCGGACAGGACGACCTTCACGGTGGCGGCCGCTGCGACGCCCCCGTCGTCCCAGACCAGTGCGCCGTCGGCCACGCCCCTGCCGGCGACCACGGGGTCGGCCACCGCAAGCCCGGCACCGACCCTCGCCGACGATGCCAGCGACGCCAGCGACGCCAGCGACGCCAGCGACGGCCGGGGTCTGCGGATCGGGTTGGCCGTCGGCGTCGCGGCTCTCGCCCTGGCTGGCGGGACCGCCCTGGTCGCCTCCGGTCGGCGGCGATCCGGCGACGATCCGGGCGAATGAGCCGTGGCGTCAGCCGATTTCACCCGGCCCGCCTCGTCCTGCTAAGGTCTCTCCTCGCGCGCCATTAGCTCAATTGGCAGAGCAGCTGACTCTTAATCAGCGGGTTCGGGGTTCGAGTCCCTGATGGCGCACCAAACCAAGGCCCCTGRCTGCGGAATCGCAGCCAGGGGCCTTAGTCGTTCGTTGGCGCGGACCACGATGCCCTCACTCCCCGCGGGTCAGGAGTGCAGCAGCGCGGCGCCCATCGCGGGGAACCGGGGAACTGTCTTCAGTGGGTCGAGGAACTCGAAGACTCGTCGTACTGGCCCGGTCGCGCCGACCAGGCACACGTGCGTCGTTCGGGCTGCGGCCATGATCATCTCCGCGCAGCCGAGGTCGCAGTACCGAAGGGCGGTCACGTCGACAATGAACTTCTCGTCGCGAACACTCGTCATCGCGCTCAGGTGCGTCTCGAGCAGTGATCGGGTAGCGCGGTCTGCCCCGCCAGACAGCGTCAACACCGACACCGAGCGATACGCGCGACGCCTGGCCAGCAGCTCCATGCGTCGGCCGCCCGCGCTCCTCGGTTTGGCGCCCGGCGTGCCGCCATCCGGTGATGGTGGCATTTCCGATACCGGTTGGCTGCGACCAGCGTCCGCGAGTAGTTCGGGTGTGGAAGCCTGGGCAAATTCCATGTGACTCTCCGACGTTGCGCATTCTCGCCGCCGAAGTCCAGGGAGGCCCTATGCCACCACCGTACGCTCGAAACTCGCAGCCTTGGCCCTTCGGCGATGACCAGAAAATCGCTGGCTCCACCAAAAGGGAGAGTCAAGGCCAGCACTGCCAAATGCCCTGACTACTTCACGAAGCGCTGGACGAAGGCCAGGGCGGTGTCGGCGACTTCGCGCCAGCCGCTGTCGATGGTCAGCGCGTGACCGCGGCCCGGCATGTCCGTGATCTCGGTGATGCCCTGGTTGCGCTTCTGCTTCTTGTACGACGCGTTCGCGATCGCCCAGGGGACCACGTGGTCCTTCTCGCCGGAGACGATCAGGAGCGGGCCACGGTCTGGGTTCTTGCTGTTCACCTTCACCTCGGTCCACGGGTTGAGGTTCGCGCTCGCGGCCTGGAAGATCGGCGCCCCGGCGGCAGGGACGGCGTAGGTGTCGTGCAGCTGCTTCGCCTCGTCCTCGCTGACGGGGTTGGCGAAGGCGTACCTGAACYGCTCATAGGTCAGGGGTACTGCCCGGTTGCGGTTGGCGCGGTTGGACAGCACCGGGGACGCGGACTTCAGCGCCGAGTCCGGCAGCGGCAGAACGCCTCGGAACGGTGCGGGGTCGATCGCCACCGAGGCGGCGGAAAGGCCACGGCCGGCGAGGATCTGGGTGAGCAGCCCGCCGAACGAGTGGCCGATCACGACTGGCTTCTCGTTGAGCCGTCCGATGATGGCCGCGTAGTGGTCGGCCACCTCGCCGACGGTCTTGTGGGCGAAGACCTCTGCGTGGGCGTTTGCCTCGTCGACGGTTGCCGGGTCGGGCCAGCCGGGCGTCAACGCGGCATACCCGTTGTCCTCGAAGAGCTTGGCCCACCTGTCCCAGCTGCTCGGCAGCAGCCACAGGCCGTGGATGAAGACCACCGGCGTGCGGCCGGTCGCGTTGCACTCGGCGACTTCGTGCTCGGTGACGGTGTCGATGACTGGGATGTGGTGGACATGACGCTGCTCCTCGCTTTGGGTGCGCACTCGGGGTGAGTAGTTCAGGGCGTCGCAGGACATCCACTTCACCGTTTCTCGACACCACTCCTCGTCCGTGTTCCCGATTCCGGACCGCCCTGCGTCTCCGCCATGGTGGCGAGGACGAGCTTGCGACGTCGTTGGCGCCGGGCAACGTCAGCGCCTGCTCCGGTGCCTGTCTCTCGTGGCGGACTGTGCGCGTTGGATTCACCCGGGTGTGTAACTTCTCCGAGATGGCAGCTCATCGGCCGACCCTGCCGCCTCACGCCGGCGCCGCAGTGGGCCAGTGCGTGGGCCTCTCCTGTGCCTTTGCCCGGTGCGACCCTTGGGCCTGAACTGGGCGCTCATGGTGGCCGCGGCCCTGTTGGTCGGGTTCGCCAAGACATCCATCGGCGGTGTGGCGACGATCGCGGTCGCGTTGTTCGCGTTTGCGCTCCCGACAAGGGAGTCGACTGCGGCCCTGCTCGTCCTGCTGCTCGTAGGTGACTGCGTGGCGGTGTGGCACTACCGCCATGCTGCCGACCTGCGGCTGTTGCGGGCGCTGATCCCCGCGGTCCTTCCGGGACTCGTCTTCGGGTCGCTCTTCCTTGCCKCAGTCGACAACGGGGTGCTGCGTCGCGGGATCGGCGTGATGCTGTTTGTCCTCGGCCTCCTGCAGCTCGTGATCCATCGCGCAGAACGGGAGGTCGCGACGCACGCCTCGTCGAGGTGGGTGAGTCTGTCCACCGGCCTGGCTGCCGGTTTCACCACGATGACCGCGAATGCGGCAGGGGCAGTGATGACGCTCTACCTCGTCGCGAGAGGCGTCGACAAGCGACGCTTCTTGGGGACGAACGCCGTGTTCTTCCTCGGGATCAACCTGTGCAAGCTGCCTTTCAGCGCCGGCTTGGGCCTGCTTTCAGGCGCGACCCTTGTTCGCTCGCTCGTCCTTGCTCCGGCTGTCTTGATCGGTACGTGGGTTGGGCTTCGGACGGCCCGGCGCCTCAGCCAAGCCCACTTTGACCGGGCGGTCCTGGTGGCAACGCTCGTCTCAGCCGCTGTGTTGGTTGTCGCCTAGGTCACGACTGACGGAGGTTGTTCTACCGTCCGGGCTTTGCTGCGACTCCAAGCGCCTGTCAACGCACCTGGGACAGCACTGTGGTGGCGATCTCCTCGAGGTGGTCGATGTCGCTCAGGTCAAGCGTCTGAAGGTAGACGCGACTCGCGCCGATCTCCCCATACCGGCCGATGAGGTCGGCGATCTGGTCTGCGGAGCCGACGAGGCCGGTTGCCTGGAGACGCTCTGGGTCAAGGCCGGTGTTGGCCGCGCGGCGCCGCAGGACGTTGTTGTCCTTGCCCAAACAGACCGCGAGAGCGACGGAGTGCCGAAGGGGGGTGTCGCGACCGACGTCCGCGCATGCTGCCGCTGTCCGTCGGAATGTCGTGCGGGTTGTCTCCACGGATTCGTTGATGACGTTGAACTCGGCCGCGTACTTCGCCGCCAGCATGGGGGTCCGCCGCTTGCCGGTGCCGCCGATGATGATCGGCACTCCGCCCGGTTGGACTGGCTTGGCCAGGGCGGTGGATTCCACGAGTGTGTAGTGGGAGCCGTCGTAGCTGAAGGTCTGTCCGACGGGGGTTCCCCAGAGCCCGGTGACGATGGCGAGCTGCTCCTCCAGGCGGTCGAACCGCTCGCCGATGGATGGGAACGGAATCCCGTATGCCGAGTGCTCGGCTTCGAACCATCCGGCGCCCAGGCCAAGCTCCACCCGTCCGCCACTCATCGCGTCGACGCCGGCCACCTGGATGGCGAGCGGTCCGGGGAGCCGAAAGGTCGCGGCGCTCATCAGGGTCCCCAGTCGGATGCTCGACGTGTCGCGGGCGAGGCCGGCGAGGGTCGTCCAGGCGTCGCTGGGGCCGCTGCCACCGTCCCCGCTCATGGCCAGGTAGTGGTCGGAGCGGAAGAATCCCGCGAAACCGAGGGACTCCGTCGCCCGTGCCACGGTGACGAGGTCGTCGTAGGTGGCACCCATCTGTGGTTCGGTGAAGATGTGCAGCTCCACCAGTCAGACACCGCCGGGGAACGCGGCTGAGTCTGCGGCGGGGTGGGGCGTGAGCCCACGGCAGAGCGCGCGGGCGGCGCGCACGGCGGTGGTCATGCCTGTCAGCGTGGAGTTGCAGGCGAGAGCGGTCGGCAGGACGCCGTTGCCGGCGACATAGAGGTTCTCGAAACCCCACACCAGCCCGTCGGGATTGCACACGCTGGTGCCGTCCTCCACGGGACCCATCCGAACGGTTCCGGTGAAGTGCAGCGACGATCCCGCGGCGAGGAGGGCGGACTCGGTCTCCGGGTCGAAGGCGCCCAGCGCCTCGGCGGCCGTCTGCTGCACCTGGCGCGCCCTACGGATCAGGGCCTGGTCCTGATCGCTGTAGGAGAAGCGCACCGAGATGCGCGGCATACCAGCGGCGTCCGTGCGCTCGTCGGAGAACTCGAGTCGGTTGTCCGCGTTGATCTCCGTCGGCACGTAGAACCCGAGTCCAACCGTGTAGGCCAAGGGGTTCTGGTCCTCGTCGACGTGGACCTGGTTGGCGATCTGGACGTGGAAGGGCTGGGCAGGCCCGCTGTGCGGGATCCAGAGGTGGTCGCTCATGAACTCGCCGGGGTCCATCGGGCTCACCGATTCGAGGGGGAAGCCCAACCGCTGCGGATCGGTGAAGACACGGCCCGAGAGGAAGGCGTGCTCATTGAGATAGCGCCCCAGCGCCTCCGGGCGGATGTCCGAGGCGAACAGCAGCTGCGGCGTCCTGATGGCATCGGCACAGACCACGGTGACAGCGGCGGACACGTCGCGGTGTTCTCCGGTGGCGACGTCGCGGAGCCGGGCGCCGGTGACCACGCCCTCGTCGTGCAGCAGGCGAACCGCCTGCGCGCCGGACATCAGCGTGAAGTGCGGATCGGTCCGATCGTCCTTGATGGGAGCGAAGATCGTGTTGGGCGCCGTCCGACGTCGCACGCCGGCGTCGTCGTTGCGGACTGCCATCGGCATGGGTTGCAGTGCCCGACCCGGCGCACTGACGCCGTCGAACACGTCGTGGAGGGCGTCCATGACCAGGGTGCCGGCAGCAGTTGGCGGGAATGGTTCGCGGTTGACGCCGAGCAGCTCGGTCGCCTCGGCCAGGTCTGCGTCCCACTCGGACGGGGGGATGAAGTCCGGCACTTCACTGCCCCACGGCCACGGCGTTGCCGCGGTCCAGTGGACCCCCATGCCACCCACGTTCCAGGCCACGGCTGCCGACGGCATCCCGTCCGAGTCCTCGCCGATGGACGCGAGGTGGTACATGCCAGGCTCCACGTCTACCAAGGTGCTGCCGACATCGGACGTCGGAGGTGTGCCGGTGTAGAAGCCCTGGATTCCCGAGGAGACCTGGAAGTTGTAGCGCTCCCACAGGTGCGGCTCGGGCACGTCATGCAGGTGCTGACCGGGAAGGGAGCCGATCACCGGCCCGCCGTCGACCATCAGGATTCGGGCCTCTGGCCGCTCGTCGCGGATTCGTCGCGCCACCGCCGCGCCCATGAGACCACTGCCCACGATCAGCACATCATGGCCATCGTTCGAACTGTTCATCAGTGCCCTTCCACGGCTGTGCCAACGAGTTTCTTGATGCGGTATGCCGCGGAGCTCAGTCGGCGTTGCTGCTGAAGGCGGCGTCGAACGAGCTCGTGGGCAGGTCCCACAGCAGGGAGCGCACGAACCGCTGCGCCTCCTCGGCGCCGTGGAGGCGGTCCATGCCGGCGTCCTCCCACTCGACCGAGATCGGACCGGCGTAGCCGACGTGACGAAGCGCGCGGAAAGCGTCCTCCCAGGGGACGTCACCGTGTCCGGTGGACACGAAGTCCCAGCCACGCCGGGGGTCACCCCATGCGAGGTGCGATCCGAGGACGCCGGCACGACCGCTGTTCGCTCTGATCCGGGTGTCCTTGCAGTCGACGTGGTAGATCCGCTCCGCGAACTCGACGATGAAGCCGACCGGGTCGACGCCTTGCCACATCATGTGGCTGGGATCCCAGTTGAAGCCGAAGGCCGGTCGGTGACCAACCGCCTCGAGGGCCCGCACGCAGGTCCAGTAGTCGTAGGCGATCTCGCCGGGGTGGACCTCGTGGGCATAGCGGACGCCCTCGTCGTCGAAGACGTCGAGGATGGGGTTCCAGCGAGCCGCGAAGTCTTCGTACCCGGCGTCGATGACGTGGCCCGGGACCGGAGGAAACATCGCCACGTAGGGCCAGATCTTCGAGCCCGTGAAGCCGGTGATCACGTCGACGCCGAGCTTGCGGGCGACCTTTGCGGTGAGCTTGAGCTCTTCCGCCGCACGCTGCCTGACGCCCTCCCCGTCCCCGTCGCCCCACACCCTGGGACGAAGGATGGCCTGGTGCCGAAAGTCGATCGGGTCGTCACAGACAGCCTGACCCGTCAGGTGGTTCGACAACGCCCAGACCTTGAGCCCGTGGCGGTCGAGCAGGTCGAGTCGCCCTTGCAGGTACGCGTCGTCCTCGGCCGCCCGCCAGACGTCCAGGTGCTCAGCGGAACAGGCGATCTCGAGTCCGTCGTAGCCCCACTCGGCGGCGCGCTTGGCCACTTCCTCCAGTGGGAGGTCCGCCCACTGGCCGGTGAACAACGTGACGGGGTGGGTCGATGGTGCTGACACTGCTTGCTCCTTCGTTCAGTCCAGTGCGAGGGGTCAGGCCGGGAAGGTTCTCTCTACCCACTTCCAGCTGAACCGGGCGCTCTCGTCCGGCTCCATGCTGGCTCGGTCCACCTCGAGGATGATCCACCCCGCGAAGTGTTCGCCCAGAGCAGTGATGACGGCGTCCAGGTCGATGTCCCCGAGCCCGGGCTCGAGGAAGAACCGCTGGTCCGAGACCTCGTAGTAGGCACTCGGCTTCGCCCGGCTCGCCGCCGCGATGGTCAGGTCGAGGTCCTTGACGTGCACGTCGACAAGTCGGTCCTGGTGCTTCTGCAGGAACGGCGCACACGGCATACCCGCCCACTCGAGGTGACCGATGTCGAAGGAGGCGCCGAGCAGGGAGGCGTCGAGCTGGTCCAGCGCGTACTCGATCTCGTACTCGGTCTCGATGAGGGAGCCGACGTGGTTGTGCAAGCCCGGGCGGATGCCCTCGGCCTGGAGCACCTCGGCCGCATGACCGAGGTACTCCACCTGACGGTCGAGCATCGACTGGTCGAAGAATGCACCCACGGCGGTGGCGTCCACCACGCGCGGGGCCGCGAGATCCATCTCAGCGGCGAGGAAGACGGTCTCGAGCCCCAGGTAGTTCGACTCCTCGGCGCGCCGCCGCACGGGGTCGAACCACCTGATCCACTCGGGACTGCCCTGGCGCAGGGAAAGGCCCTTGGCCTCGGGCGGCGCGATCTGGATGTAGCCGGGGGCCGGCCGCAGACCGGCCTCGTCGAGCATCGTGCGGTATGCCTGCAAGGTCTGGGTGTCCAGCACCTCCATCATGACCGCGTCGAACCCGGAGGCGCGGATCGTGCGGTGCACGTCGAGCTGCTCCGCCACCCACGTGGGGTCGGCGTAGCGCCACAGGCGCGGCTCGCCCGGGGCGGGCTTGAGGTTGATCCACTGGATGGCGTTGAGGGCGACCTGGGATCGCTTGATGGTCATGGGATTCCTGTCGGGAGGCTAGGCGGGTTCGACTGTCGGATCAGCTGTGAGATCAGCCCTTGACGGCGCCGCCGAGGATGCCTCGGACGAAGTAGCGCTGCAGACCGACCATGATGACGAGCGGGATGAGCACGGAGATGAAGGTCGCGGCCATCATCGTGCCCTCGCCCTGCCCTGTGGTCTGCACGAGACCGGCGACCTGGACCGTGATCGGCGCGGGCAGTTCTGAGCCGCCGAGGAAGAGCAGCGGGATGAGCAGGTCGTTCCACGACCACAGGAACTGCATGATGGCCAGCGACATCATCACGGGCACCGAGAGGGGCAGGACGACCGATCGGAAGATCCGCAGTGGCGATGCGCCGTCGATGCTGGCCGACTCGAAGAGCTCCTTGGGGATCCCGACCATGAAGCCACGCAGCAGGAAGATGCCGAAGGGCACCGTGAACCCCACCTGGTAGATCCAGACCGCAGGGACCGTGCCGTTGAGGCCGAGCGTGTTGAACAGCCTCAGCAGTGGCACCAGGGTCACCTGCACGGGGACGACGAGCATCGCGACCAACAGCAGGGACAGCGCGGTCCTGCCCTTGAAGGACATCTGGGTCAAGGCGTAGGCGCCCAGGGCCGAGATCGCGGTCGTGAGGACCGTGACGGGAATGGCGATGGCGAGCGAGGTGGCGATGCTGTGCCCGACACCGATGACGGAGAAGGCTTCCTGGTAGTTGAAACCCGTGAACAGGGGGTTGGTGAAAGCCGTCCACCAGCCTGTGGCGGCGTTGTCGGACTGGGTGCGGAGGGAAGAGATGAACAGGGCCAGGACCGGAGTGAACCAGACGACGGACAGCAGCCCCACGACGATGTGGATCAGGAGACGCGCCGGAGCCGGAAGCCTGCGACTGCGCCGGTTGGACCGGACAGGCAACGAGGTGGCCTGGGCCTGCAGCTCGCCGGGTCGGATGACGGGTGCAGTGGTCATGACGTGGCCTCCTCCGCACGGAACTGGCGGATGTTGATGAAGACCACCGGGAGCGCCACCACGAGAAGGATGACGGCGATCGCACTGGCGTGGCCGAGGTTGTTGGCGGCGAACAGCTCGTAGTACATGCGGTTGGCGATCGTGTTGGTGTTGAAGTTGCCGTTGGTCATGACGTAGACGATGTCGAAGATCTTGAGCGCGAAGATCACCTCGGTGGTGACCACGACCATGACCGCCGGCAGGATCGAGGGAAGCGTGATGGACCGGAAGACCCGCCACTCCCCCGCCCCGTCCAGCCGGGCCGCCTCGAGCAGCTCGACGGGCACGTTCTTGACGGCAGCGGAGAGGATCAGCGCTGCCACCCCCAACGATGACCAGACGGCCACGAAGATCAGGGCCAGCGTGTTGACGAACTCGGTCTGGAGCCACGCGACCGGCTCGTTCCCCGGGATCAGCGTCCACAGCTCGTTGAGGAGCCCGCGCTGCTCAGCTCCCGGCGGGCTGTAGGTGTAGATCTGCCGCCAGATGATCGAGCCCGCGGTGAAGGAGATCGCGGTCGGCAGCAGGATGAGACTCATCGCGACCCGTTCGTACCGGACCCGGTCGAACAGCACGGCCACGACGAGCGCCAGCGCCACGGTGATGAGGGGGAACGCCACCAGCCAGATGACGTTGTTCCCGACAACGCTGCGCATCTCGTCGCCGAAGGCCCACGCGAAGTTCTGGGCTCCTACGGCCCGGTCGCCCTTGGCGTCGAGGAAGGCGTAGACGATGGTCGCGAGCAGGGGGTAGAGGAGGATGACGCCGATGATGAGCAGTGGCAGGAGCAGCCACACCCAAGGGCGGATACCACCGATGCGTCGTCCGCCGAACCGGGTGAGGATGCCCTCACCCAGTCCGAGCAGGAGATAGACGACAGCGGGGATGACGACCGCTCCGATGAGGATCAGTGCAGGAACGCTGGTCAGTGGATCCATGGTGTCCGCCCTTGGGATGGCTGGTGGATGTGGAGCTACTTGGCGCTGGCCGCGGCCTGGATGCTCTGCAGCACCGAGTCCAGGCTGGAGGGCTTCTGCAGGTAGGACACGACGCCCTTGAAGAAGGCCGTCTGGACGGCCGAGTTGGCCATCACGTTGGGCCCGGTCGAGAGCTGGACGTCCTTGGCTCCGGAGAAGTAGGTCTGTGCCGTCTTCTTGAGCAGCGGGCTCTTGTAGGTGTCGGGCGACACCGTGAGGTCGGCGACCGGCCACTGGTCGGCCGACGCGAGGAGGGCCTGTGCTTCGTTGGAGGCGACGTACTTCAGGAAGGCCCGGGTCGTCGGGGTGTCCTTGAACGCGGTCGTGACCGTGGTCTGGAAGATCTCGGTGCCGTCATGGCCGTTGCCGAAGCCGGGGACACGGAAGAAGTCGAGGTTCTCGGTCGGCTTGACGTCCTTGCCGATCAGCCCGGGCACCCAGGCTCCCCAAAGGGAGAGCTGGCAGGTCGGCTTCGCCGCGACGAGCCCGTTGTACCCGGTGGCGATCGGTGAGGCCAGGGCACCGGCGCGACCGCCGCTGACCTTCTTGTCGTTGGTGGCGATCTTGCCGAACTCCTCGAAGGCGTCCTTCACCTGGGGGCTGGTCCACGAGAGCTCGCTGGCGCCCCACTGGCGGAGGAGTTCAGGACCGTACTTCTTCGCGAAGATGTTCTCGATGAACTGGGCGCCCGGGAAGCCGCTACCGCCGCCGGCGTCCTCGGCGATGCACCACGTCTGCTGGCCCTTGGCGGCCTGCTCGTCGGTGTACTTCACCAGCTCGTCCCAGGACTTGGGCTCCTTGGGTCCCTGGTAGGTCTGCGGGTTGTACCAGACCATGAAGTTGTTGAAGCCCTGGTAGAGACCGAAGGTCTTGCCGTCGACCGTCACGCCCTTGACCAGGCTGTCGCCGAAAGTGCTCGTGAGCTTGTCTGCGCCGACGATGGAGCCGACGTCGACGAGCTTGCCCTGCTTGGCGTATTGGGTGGCGACGCCGACCGACTGGTCGACGATGGCCGGCGGGTTGCCGGCCGAGACCCGGGACTGGACGATGTTGTTCTCGTCCTGGGTGCCCGTGTAGTTGACCTTCGTGCCCGTGGCGTCGGTGAAGGCCTTGTAGACGCCCTTGAGGACGTCGCCCTCTGCGCCACCGTTGACACCGATCATCTCGATCGACGCGTCGAGCTTCTGGCCGCCCGCGAGCTGCTTGGCCGCGTCAACGGCCTTCTGGTAGAGCGCGGCGTCCAGGCGGGCTGGAACGGCACCCTTGCTCTGCGACGCGGCGCCCGACTGCTGGTCCGATGCGCAGGCGGTGAGGGACACGACCACGGCCGCGGAGAGGCCGACGACGGCTCCCATGCGGGCCCGGCCTGCCCCCTGTGTGGATGAGAACATTGCTCTGACTCCGATCTGGATCTTGGCTGGGTGGTGCGGAGGTTTGGCTGGGTGGTGCGGAGGTTTGGCTTGGTGGTGCGGAGGTTTGGCTAGGTGCTGCGGAGTTTTCTCGAGTAGGGAGTGGAGGTTTCCGGCTCAGGGGCGGGAATCGGTGGGGTCGCCGGCAGGTGCCGCCGGGACCGAGGAGGAGGCATCTGTCCAGGCGCCGTTGCTGGCAGCAGACGTCAGCACGGCGGAGGTGAGAACGGCAGCGCGCAACCCGGCCGCGGCGGTGGGCAGGCCCGGGACGTCGTGACCAGCCACGACGCGGTACGCGTCGCCGACGAAGGCGTTGAACGCGTCCTGGTACCCCATCGGGTGACCCACCGGCACCGTCACCAGGCGGGCCGCGTCCTCGCTGAGCGTGGCTGCGTCACGCACCAGGATCCGCGAGTCCTGCCGCTGGCCGCGCCACAGCGTGTCGGGCGCCTCCTGCTCGAAGAGGAGGGAGGCCGTGGTGCCCATGACCTCGAGGGCGAGATGGTTCTTCCGACCGGCAGCCATCTGGGACACCATTGCGGTGCCCAGTGCTCCCCGTTCGGTCTCGAACAGCAGGGCCGCGAGGTCCTCGGTGCGGACCTGGACGCCACCGCGCTCGGGCAGCACCGTCCGGGTGCGCGCTGAGAGTCGGGCGATCCGGTCGCCCAGGACGAACTCGACCAGGTCGCACAGGTGCGAGCCGATGTCTGCGAAGGCGCGAGAGGGACCGCCGAGCCGGTCGTCGACCCGCCAGTCGTCATCGCCCGGCTCCAGCAGCCAGTCCTGCAGATAGCAGGCCGAGATGCTGTGGACCTCACCCAGATCTTGTGCCTGGATCCGGGCAGCCGCCTCGCGAACCATCGGGTGGAAGCGGTAGACGAAGGGCACGGCCACGGTGAGCCCGTTGTCGGCGGCTGCCTGCTGGATCCGCTGGGCGTCCTCCACGGTGGTCGCCAGGGGCTTTTCGCAGACCACGTGCTTCCCAGCCGCCAGCGCGGCCACGGCCAGGTCAGCATGGGTGACATTGGGGGTGCAGATGTGCACCACGTCGACGGTGGGCTCGGACAACAGCTCCTGGACGGAGGAGAAGGGCTGGGCGCCGACGCGACCAGAGGCAGCCAGCGCGCTCTCAGGCGACGAGGACGCCACGCCGATGAGGCTGCCACCCGACGCCCGGACGGCCCGAGCATGGACGAGACCCATGAAGCCACCCCCGATCAGGCCAGCTCCCAGGGACGGCGTGGCCAGCTCTGGTGAGGTCTGGTGCGCTGCCGCGAGGGGTGTCGTCGTTGTCACAGGTCACATCAAACGGCGCCGGCATACTTTTGTCAATAGATTGAGCAAAAGTTGCAACGCATGTGGCATCTTTGTTTTATGGACTGCGCAAGATACGCTGACGCAACCACGGCTAGGAGGGGAAAGCGATGAGCGTGACGACCGGGGCAGAGCAGTCGCTGCTCGGCACGGACGGTGTCGACCAGCTGTTCCAGCTGCTTCGTGACGCCCGCCCCCGAACGCGCGCCCAGCTCGCCTCGCAGCTCGGCTTGTCGCGGGCAACCGTGGCAGCGCGCATCGACCGACTGCTGGAGCTGGGTCTGGTGAGCCCCGTCGAGGGTGCCGCGTCCAGCGGTGGCCGCCCCCCATCGCAGTTCGCCTTCAACCCGACTGCGCGACTTGCACTCGCCACGGACCTGGGAGCCAGCCACGCGGCGGTGGCCCTCACCGACCTGACCGGGTCGATCATCGCCCGCCAACGAACGTCCCTGAAGATCGCCGAGGGACCCGAGCGTGTGCTGGGCTGGGTGGTCGAAGCAGCGCGTGCGCTCCTGGAGAGCGCGGGTCGGAGCTCAACCGACCTCGTGGCCGTCGGCATCGGACTTCCGGGTCCGGTCGAGTTCGCCACGGGCCGGCCGATCAACCCACCGATCATGCCGGGATGGGACCGTTTCGACGTGCCGGGATGGATCCGACAGCACTTCAATATCCCTGTGTTGGTGGACAACGACGTGAACATCATGGCCCTCGGAGAGCAGTCGCACGCCTGGCCCGGCATGGAGCACTTCATGCTCGTGAAGGTTGCCACCGGGATCGGATCCGGAATCATCTCCGGCGGACGACTGCAACGGGGCGCCCAAGGCATTGCAGGCGACCTGGGCCACGTGCAGATCTCCCGCGGAGCGACCGTCCCCTGCCACTGCGGCAACTATGGCTGCCTCGAAGCAATGGCCTCAGGTCCCGCCATCGCCGCCACCCTGACACGAGCGGGTGTACCGGCGAACTCGGGCGCCGACGTCGTCGAGCTCGTGAAGGCCGGAGACCTGATGGCGATCCAGGCCGTCCGTCAAGCGGGCCGTGACATCGGCGAAGTGCTCACCACGTGCGTCAGCCTGATCAACCCCGCGGTGATCGCCCTCGGAGGGTCCATCTCGGCCGTGGGCGAGCACCTGCTCGCCGGTGTACGCGAGGTCGTCTACTCACGCTCCATGCCCTTGGCCACCGAGCACCTCCAGATCGTCCAGGCCCGAGCCGGCGCCGATGCAGGCCTCATCGGTGCCAGCATGCTCGCCATCCACGACGCGCTCGGCCCGCAGCGGCTCGCACCGCCGTCGTAGGTCATCCATGCTGCGCCCAGGACACCACCACCCTCGAGCGGAAGAACCGCGACGGACTCTGGCAGTTCACGCCAGACCCCGAAGCAGTCGGACGTGACAACCGTTGGTATGCCGCGCCGCTCGCCGGAGCGCGCCACATGCCCGTGCCGGCCGGGAGCACCGGCTCGGTCGGCTGGATGGTCCAGACCGTCGGCATCCGCACCGTCGAAGTGCGTGGCAATGAGTTCCTCATCAACGGAGAGCCCTTCTAGTTCAAGGGTTTCGGGATGCACGAGGACCACGCGATCATCGGCAAGGCCCACCCAGCATCGTGGTGTGGTCGATCGCGAACGAGCCCGAGTCCCAGACCGAGGGCGCCGAAAACTACTTCAGACCGCACTTCGACGTCGCCCGCGTTCGCGCTGCGCGTCGCTGGCGCAACCTGAGGTGACCCGGGCCGGATCAGGCGGGTGCCTTGGTGGCGCTGGGCACGCAGGACACACCCTTGTTGCTGCCCTTGTAGAACTTGTCGGCCTTGACCTTGGCGGACTCTCCGGGAGCGAGTGTCTGGGTGATCTGCTTGGAGCCGAGGACGGTACCCCCGTCGGTCTTGGCGACGGCCACCATCACGGTGTAGGTCACCTTCCCCTTGCCGGCGTTGGTGAGCTCTCCCGAGAACGACCAGGCACCCTCCGCGTAGGTGCACTTGGCGTCATGCAGCTCCTTGATCGCTCCGGCGGGCTGGCTCTTGGGTGGCTGAGCCGTCACGGTCGCCGGAGTACTGGAGCTCGGGGTGGCCGCCCCCTTCTCCCCCTGGCACCCCGCTACGGCCAGTAGCACGGCGCCGAGGACGGCACCCTTCGTCACGATGGAAGGCGAGCGCATACGTCAACTATCTCCTTGGTTCGTCAATCTGCTACTTGCGCTGTCTGTCATGGGCGCTGTCATTGGCGCTGTCACTGTGCGGTCACTTGCGGTGTCGGCCCGCAGGGGCGGCCGAGCGAAGCTCACCGCGCCGGCGACCGAGCAGCAGCAGGAAACCGACCATCAGCAGGGCGAGCGCAGCTCCCAGCATGGTGAAGGCGTTGCTTCCCGTGAAGGCGAGACCATCCGGAAGGGGGCTCGGGTCGTCGCGGAACTCCAGTGGCGGCGGCGAGGCAGCGGGCGGATCCACCGGAGTGGTAACGGCATCCGCATCGCGGACGACCTGCCCACCCGGCCGCTCACCGGTGGCGGTGGCGACGTTGCGCACCTGACCGGCGGTCACTTCTTGCGCTGTCACCCGGTGCCTGGTCACCAGTTCGCTGCAGGCGACCGACTCCCCCGGTCCGAGCGACCCCGTGGCGCACAGGGCGTCATCGATCCCCAGCATGGCGTCGGTGATCCGGATGGAGGTCAGCGTGACGGACCCTGAGTTGGTGACGGTGAATCCGTAGTCGATCGTCTCACCAGCATCAGCTGTGCCGTCGCCGTCCGTGTCGGTGAGGGTCGCCGACTTTCGCAGCGTGATGGCGCCCGAGCCAGCCGTCTGGAACGAGACCGAGCCATCGGCCGTCACGCTGCTTCCAGTGGGGCCGCGACCCGTCACGGTGGCTGCGTTCTCCACGTGACCGGCGTCGAGGTCGGCCTGGGTCAGTGCGTAGGCCGGGGCGGCGCAGGTGCGCGAGGCGCCCGGAGCCAAGGGGCCGGAACCGCACGGCATACCGGCCAGCGCCAGCTTGGCGTCGGTCACGGCCACCGGTTCCAGGGTGGTGGCACCCCTGTTGGTGACGGTGAACGAGTAGGTGACCGAGTCGCCCACGTCCGTGCCGTTGCCGTCGAGGTCGGTCACCGCGCTGGCGGACTTCACCAGCCCGATCGCGCTGACCGGGGTCAGCGTGACGGCTGCGGTGTCGGTGACCGAGGGAACCGGACCCTGCGGGCCGGTCGCCACGAGCGTCGCCGTGTTGTCCACGCGTCCGCGGTCGATGTCCGCCTGCGTCAGCACGTATGCCGCGGCGGTGCACGACATCGACGTGTGGGCTGCGAGCGTCGTCGACGGGCAGGTCACCGTGCCGAGCCTCGGGTCGGTCACCTGCACCCCGGTCAAGGTGAGGTTGGAGGTGTTGGTGACCTCGAACGTGTAGGTCACGGAGTCGCCTGCGTCGGTCACCGTGGCGAGCGCCCCCGCACCGACGGTCGGCGCACCGGCCTGCTTGACGAGCGTGACGGTCGCGAGGTTGTCCATGTCCACGGTGGCGGTCGACCCATCGGTCGGATCGGGGCCCACCGCGGCGTCACCGGTCGCGGTCGCGACGTTGACGACGGCTCCCGCGTCGATGTCAGCCTGCGTGAGCACGTACGGCGTCGGCCCGTCACAGGTGGCGGTGCGGCCGGGAGCCAGCGAGGCGACACACGTGAAGGCGGGGCCACCGAGCCTGCTGTCGGTGATGGTCACAGGGGCCAGGGTGGTGGTGCCGTCGTTGGTGACGGAGAAGGTGTAGTCCACCGTGTCACCGGCGTCAGGGCCGTTGCGGTCGAGGTCATTGACCGCCGATGCCGCCTTGGTCAGGGACAGGGCATTGGTCGGGGTCAGGTCGACCCGGGCGATGTCCGTGTAGCTGACGGGTGCACCGGTCGGCGGGGTGCCCGACACGGACGCGAGGTTGTCCACCCTGCCCGCGTCGATGTCCGACTGGAGCAGCGTGTAGCTGAACGCGCAGGTAGCGCCGGCACCGGGAGCCAGGGCACTGCCGCCGTCACACACCACGGAGTCGAGGCCGAGCTTGGCGTCGGTGACACGCACCGGGTCGAGGGTGACGTCGCCCGTGTTGGTGACGAGCAGCGTGTAGACGACCGTGTCGCCCGCATCGGTCACGGTGTCGACCCGACCCTTGGCAGTCGTCGGCGTCCCGGCGGACTTCTCGATCGTCACGGACGGGTCGCTCGCGACGGTCGTGACTGCGGTGTCCGTTCCGGTGGCCGGCGGGTCGCTCGGCTTCGGGGGCAACGCGGTGGCGGTCGCCGTGTTGGTGATGCCGCCGTCGTCGACCTCGTCCTGGGTGAGGGCGTGCACCGCGGTGCAGGTGGTCGACTCGCCGGGGGCCAGCGTGGCCACGCACTGCAAAGCCGCGAGGTTCAGCGCCGGGTCGGCGATCGAGACGATGGACAGGGTCGTGTTGCCGGCGTTGCGCACGGTGAAGCCGAAGGTGATCCGGTCTCCGGCGTCCGGACCGTTGCCGTCGACGTCGGTGACCGCCGCCGCCGTCTTGGTCAGGTCGATCACCGGCACCTCGGCGATCGTCACCGAGGTGGACGACGGGGCCGACGTCACCGGGGTGGTGAGGTACGGCGGGGTGCCCTGGGCGGTGGCGGTGTTGTTGACCGCGCCGGCATCGACATCGGCCTGCGTCGTCGTGTAGGCGCAGGTGAAGATCCAGGTCTCGCCGTTCTGCAGGATGCCGTCGGCGTTGGTGTCACCCGAGGAGTAGTTCGGGGTGCAGCGGCTGTCGTTGACCCTCGGCGACGTCAGCTGGACCACGCCCGGGTTGGTCACGGCGAAGCGGTAGTTCACGGTCTGCCCTGCGCCGGTGAGGGGGCTCGGGACCGTCGAGGAGATCGACTTCGTGAGGGCGATCGCCGGAGCGGGCGGGACCGGTGGCGCGATGCAGGCCGCGTTGTCCGTGGTCGCGCCCTGCTCCTGGCCCGCGGCGAGAGCCACCGAGTTGTACAGCCCGGTGCCGGTGCCTGCGCATGCACTCGCCTGGGTGGCATTCGTGTAGTGGAAGGTGACCGTGACGTTGTAGGTGTGAGTGACACCGACTGCAATGGTCGTGCCCGCGGCGCCGATGGCGAACGGTCCGGCCCCAGTGGCGCTGCCCGTCGCCTGACCGGTCCACGACGCGCCCGTGACGGCGAGATTGGGGGCGAAGGCGGGGGTGTCGGTGATGGGACCGTAGGTGCCCGAAGCCGTGCCCGTGTTCGAGACCCGCACGGTGTAGGTCGCGGTGTAGTTGCCTGCGGCGTTCGGGCCCGAGACGGTGCCGCCGGTCTTGGAGAGGTTGAGGCTCGGGGCGGTCACGGTGACCGTCCAGGTGTCGGTGTTGGTGACGGTGGCGCCGGAGAGAGTCCCGATGCCCGTGGCGGTGGCCGTGTTGGTCGTCGTGGTGGTCAGGCTGGCGGCACAGGTGAAGACCCACGTCTCCAACGGCTGGAGGATGTTGTCGCCGTTGACGTCGCCGGTCTTGGTGGCCGGCACCGAGCACCTGTCGTCGGTCAGCGTGACGTTTCGCAGTGGTTCGAGCTGCCCGGTCACCGCGTAGGTGTAGGTCACCGCCACGGGTGAGACGCCGGTGGAGACGTTTGCCGTCTTGTCGACCACAATGCCCGAGCGGCTCAGGGTGACGGGGTGGTCCTCGATCTCCCCACCGACCGCCGCGGTGGTCGGACTGGGCGTCGCCACCGTGCCGGGAAACAGTCGCAGCCGGAGGAAGGACGCCCCGGCCGAGGCGGTGAGGTTGACCGGCCAGGTGAGGGTGGCCGTGGTGGCGCCGGCGGGAACCGAGGCGGTGACCAGTTCCGTGGCCTGGAACGCGCCGTCGCGGTTGAAGTCCACCCACCCGGCGAGGGTGGCAGTCGCGCCAGTGGTGTTGCGCAGGGGAACGGCGAGACTCATGGCGCCGTTCGTGATGAACGTCGGCGTGCCGCTCACCGCGTCCTCGTCGTCGCTGCCGGTGGTGTCGTCACCCGTCGCGCCGGCCGTGACGGCGGCTGCCGCCTCCATGTCGCGGGTGGCGCCGAGCGCGAGGGTGGGCGTGCTCGGCGCGCCCACGATGCCGGACAAGGTGTGCGACGCGGTGGCGGTGCCGTAGCTGGCCGGGGCATCGCCGAAGTCGGTGTCGAAGAAGGTGACCGACGCGGTCGGCGGCGGGTTGAGCCCGATCAGTCCGGTGACGTTGGCCGCGCCGTTGCTGTAGCTGCCCGCAGCCGAGGCGGTCACGGAGACGGACACGGTGCAGGTCGTCGCGCCGGCGGCGAGGTCCGCGCCGGCGACGGTGACCACGGACCCGCCGGCGGTCGCGCCCACGGTCCCGTTGCCACACGTGGTGCTGGTGGCAGGAGTCGATGAGACCACGAGCCCGGCGGGCAAGGTGTCGGTGAAGGCCATGTCGTTCTTGGCCAGCAGGTCGCTGGTGTTGGTGATCGTGAAGGTCAGCGTTGAGTTGCCACCCACGACGAGCGACGCCGGCGAGAAGGCCTTGTCCAGGGCGGGCGTGACGTCCTGGACCTGGATGTTGTCGAAACCGCCGTCGTTGCCGAGCGTGATCCCGGACGTGTTGTAGGCGGCGACGCCCAGGCTCGAGCCGGGGAACAAGAAGGCGGAGTCCGCTCGCAGACGACTGACGAACCCGCTCATCGTCGCCGAGCCCACCGTGAGCGGCCGGCTCACAGTGAAGGCCTGCCTGCTGGCGTCGCGACACGGGTTGAGCGGGGCACCCACGTCGGTCCGGGTGGCGCCGCTCACCAGCTGGAACTGGAACTTCGGGTCGCTCGGCTGCGGGCTCGTGATGGCCCCACTGCAGTTGCCCGCCACGGCGTCGACGGCGAAGGTGTAGAAGTGGTTGGGGCTGACCGGGATGCCCAGGTTGGTCTGGAACATTCGCGACGCGGTCGGGCCCGTGGGGAGCGTGTCGCAGCCGCCGGACGGGATGTTACCGGCGGTGTCCTGGGTGCACTCGGTGTAGGACGACACCATGTGGTTGTCGTCACCGCCGCCGACGACCGAGCCCAGTGCGCGCGCCAGCGTGCGGATGCCGTTGTAGCTCTGCACGGTCGTCAGCGGGCTGCACTGGTTGGCCTGGGTGCTCGTGGTGGTGGCCCAGGCCGGGGCACCACCGTTGGCCACGTTCAGCCCGTTGTTGTAGCTCAGCACGATGCCGTCGCACCGGTCACCGTTGATCCAGTTGGCATCTGCGGTGTACGTCTGTCCGGCCGGGGTGGTCCCGACGTACTGGGTGGCTCCGCCGGCGGTGGTGAACGCCTTCGCACCGGTCGCCGTGTTGTCAGCGTTGTTCTCGAAGTCCTCGTTGAAGACGACGACCGGGGGGTTGGGGACACCGGGCGCCGCCGCCGCCTGGTGCAGTGGGGCGGTGGCGACGAGCTGGACCCCGGCACCGAGGACAGCCACCAGCGCGACGACCACCATCGACCCGGCACGACTGCGCCCGCGCGGTGTCCACGCCCGGATCAGGCCGCGGCGATGCAGCCCACCACGCGGTCCGCGCGCGGGGGTGCCCGGTGTGGTGACGCCCAGGTTGTTCACGTTGTCCATGCCGCCTTCGACCCAGCCTTCGACCTAAGGGGGGGTGCCAGGGCCAGGCAGCCACGACACGGGAGATCCCCACAAGAGGCAGACTCGCCAGGGGCTGTCGTGTGACGGCGGTTTGTCCGAATGTGAGGGCCGTCATGCGGGGACGCCCGTCAGCATCGGCCGAACGGACGAGGACGCCCGTGGCCCGAACGGGCTTCCCTAGCCCGGGATACCACGCGCGCCGTGACGGTCACTTACTGGGCGCTCCCGCGCTGACGTCAGCGGAAGCCGAAGAACTCCAGGGCGGCCCACGTCGGAGGCCCGATCTGTCGCCCGGCGGCGCTGACTCCGGCCCCTGACACCCCCGCGCGACGCTGGAACTCCGCGATCACCTTCGAGGTCTCGCGGCCGTAGATCTTCGACGTCACCTCGAGGTGGGAGTACAGCGGGAAGGTGCGGTTCATGAACTTCTGCACCGCGAGCACCAGGGCTCCCCGGTCACCCTCCTTGAGCACCGGTCGCACGATGTGGGGAGCCGTCGAGGGCGACCCGTCCAGCCGGTCGCGCCAGACCCGGAGCTTGTTCATCGCGTCGTTCGCGTACTTCTCGGCCGCAGGGCCTGAGCCGTTGAAGGCCCGGAAGCCCTTCTTCACACCCAGAGCGGTGATGTGGCCGGACAGGATCTCGAAGCCGACCAGGGCGTTGACCCGCCAGTCGTGGCAGCCTCCCCGCGCGTCCGCCCGGTCCTGGAAGGGGGGAAAGGTCAGCTGGCAGGGGCCCACCCCCTGGGCGCCGAACGACGCACGGTGCTCCTTGTACTTCTTGTAGTTCTGCTTGGTGACCGGGCCCCCCTTCTCGTAGAAGCCCCCGGTCTCCACGGCGTCGTGGCCGTAGATGTTCCGGCCGCCGCCCGACTCCTTCTCCAKGAGAGTGGCTGCGGCAGCGAGCTCGAGTCCGGCCAGCGCCGCGAGCTCCACCACCTCCGGCGCRCGCTTGGTGCCGAACTGGGTGAGGATGTCTGCTGCCGCCATGGTGCGCCTCCGCCGCTGTCGAAGCAGCGCGGACGGCCCGCCCTGTGGCAGGTCACAGCGTCTCGCGCCGCGAACCCCTGCCGAGCCCCCTACAGAGAGCGCCCGTTCACGTCCAGTGTGGCCGACATGGGTGCGGTCGGCCTCGTTCATCTGCACTAGCCGTCGATTCGCACAGCCCGTGACTGACCCACTGCGGGCATCGGCCCCCTCGGCGCGTCCCGCGTGGCGAGACGTGCGCCTCTTCCCGTGGACGACGCTCCTGAGGTCGTGCTCCACTGGTGCCATGTCTTCGACCACCGCGGCGCACCGCATGCACATGGGCTCCATGTGCAGCGGCGTCATGCGGTGTTGCTGCTGCGCCTGACCTCAGCCCGCACCAGCCCCGGCGCCCCATCGTGAGCGCGCCGCCCGATCGGAAGACGAAACCATGGCTTCACCCCTCCTCAGCCACGCGGCATACCACCGCATCCACCTCGACCTGCACCTGACGCAGGGCTCGCTCTGTCGCCGAATGTGTTGCCACGCACCGCATTCCGACCGCTCGACCCTCACCCATGATCAGGAGCAGGACCATGACCGCCATCACCACCGCCGGCACACCCGGCGTCAACCGCTTCACTCGTAGCCAGCTGCTGCGCACCGCACGGCTGTTCGCCACCGACCCCGACCTCGAGCGCGAGGTCGACCTCGACGCCACCGAACGGAGCTGGCGCCGGCTCGACGCCACCGCCCACCTCGAGATCTGGCTGATCCACTGGCCTGTCGGATCTTCCACCGGCTGGCACGACCACCTCCAGTCGGAGGGCGCCTTCCTCACCGTCAAGGGCGAGCTCGCCGAGCAGTCCTGGTCGGGAGGCTCGGCGCAGGACCGCTACCTCTGGGAGGGCGAGGGTCGGTCGTTCGGCCCTCGCCACATCCACAACGTGGCCAACCTCGGCGACCGCCCAGCGCTGTCGGTGCACGTCTACTCCCCCGCGCTGCAAGGCATGACTCGGTATGCCCTGCTGGACAACACCCTGCGCCAGACCGGCGTCGAGCGGGCGGGTGAGCAGTGGTGAGCGCCACGACCGTCCACTGGGAGACCCGCCTGTTCAGCGACCCGACCGCGACCCCGACCGCAGCACCGGCCGGTCGTGGCTGGGACGCCCCGACCTACGCCGGCATCGACGACCAGCTCAGGGACGCGCGCAGCAGGCTGGACCGGGTCAGCGCCCGCGGCGCCTACCAGGAGGTGCTCCACGGTCGCGCCGTCCTCGTCGACATCCGGCCGGCAGCGCAGCGCGCCTTCGAGGGCGAGGTCGCCCCCCACCTCGGACCGCTCGTCATCGAGCGCAACGTCCTTGAGTGGCGCTTCGACCCTCGGCACGAGGCGCGGCTCCCGATCGCCGCCTACGACACCCGTGTCCTGGTCCTGTGCCAGGAGGGCTTCACGTCGTCACTGGCCGCAGATGCGTTGCTGCGCTTGGGAATCCACCGGGCGACCGACATCATCGGCGGCTTCCGCGCGTGGCGCGAGGCAGGCCTGCCGATCGCCGGCTGAGGTGAGGTATGCCGCGGGGCCCAGCCCCGCGGCATACTTCGCCGTTGTGTGTGGCCCAGCCCTGCGGCTCAGCGGTGACGGCGGCGCGCCGCGCCCAGGCCGATCAGCGCGACGGCGGCAGCAGCGAGCGCCGCGATGCGTTCGGTGCGCAGGTCACCGGACTCGGTACGGGTCGCCTCGGTGAACCTGGTCCGGAGCGACTCGACCTGCCGTCGGGCGATCTCCTGCGGCGCCGTGCGGGTGTGCAGCTCGTCCACGGTGCCCGCGAGGCGCTCCCGCGCGGCGGCGATGTCGGCCTCGATCTGGTCGACGGACTTGGTGCCGTCGGCCGACGGCTTGGTCGTGTTCTCGCTCATGCGGGCTCCTTGGTGGATCAGGCGGGGAGAACGGGTCAGTCGAGGCCGAGGTCGCGGCGCAGCTTGGCGACGTGGCCGGTGGCCTTGACGTTGTACCAGGCGTGGGAGACCTTGCCGTCCTCGTCGACGACGACGGTGCTGCGGATGACGCCCTCGACGGTCTTGCCGTAGAGCTTCTTCTCGCCGAAGGCCGCGTAGGAGTTCATCACCGACCTGTCCGCATCCGACAGCAGCCGGATGGTGAGTCCGTCGTGCTCGCGGAACTTCGCCAGCTTCTCGGGCTTGTCGGGCGAGATGCCGAGCACCTCGTAGCCCTCGCGCTCGAGGGTGTTGATGTTGTCGCTGAAGTCGCAGGCCTGCGTGGTGCATCCCGGGGTCATCGCGGCCGGGTAGAAGTAGACGATCACCTTGCGGCCGCGCAGGTCGGAGAGGGACACCTCGCCGCCCTGGTCGTCGGGCAGGGTGAAGTCCGGGGCGGTGTCACCCGCGGTCAGTCGTTCGGCCACTGCTGTCTGCTCCTCGTCGTTCGGATAGTGTTATTGCGAGTCACTTGCAATAACGTGGCTGCCACCAGCGGTTCCCAACCTATCCCAGCCGGGCGACCGCCACCTCAGGACGACATCCACACGGCGCCCGGGCTCCGAATCACCAGGGCCTCAGGACGCCAACACCTCGAGAGACTGCAGCACCTCAGGACAGGAGCGAGCCGTGCACGTGCCCGACGGATTCCTCGACGCACCGACCTCGGTCGGCACGGCCGTCGTCGCGGTCGCCGGGGTGGGGCTGGCGTTGCGGGGTGCCCGGCGGGAGCTCGACGACCGCACCGCTCCCCTGGCCGGGCTCGTGGCGCTGTTCGTCTTCGCGACGCAGATGCTCAACTTCCCCATCGGTGCGGGCACGTCCGGCCACCTCCTCGGCGGCGCCCTCGCGGCGGTCCTGGTCGGTCCGTGGACGGCCACCCTCGCGATCACGGTCGTCCTGATCGTGCAGGCCACCCTGATGGCCGACGGCGGCCTCACCGCACTGGGCACCAACATCACCCTGATGGGCCTGGTCGGGGTGTGGGTCGGCTGGCTCGTCTTCGTCGGCGTGCGCGCCCTGCTGCCCCAGCGGCCGGCGTCGGTCGTCCCCGCGGCGGCGGTGGCAGCCCTCGTCTCGGTGCCGACGGCAGCGTTGGGGTTCTCGGTCCTGTTCGCCATCGGCGGGAACGCCGACGTGCCGTTCTCGACGGTGGCCACCGCGATGGTGGGGGTGCACAGCATCATCGGACTCGGCGAGGCGGCCATCACCGCACTGGCCGTGTCGAGCATCGTCGCCGTGCGCCCGGACCTCGTCTACGGCGCCCGTCGGAGCCTGCGCCAACGCACCCTGACCATCCGCGAGGAGGTGCGGGCATGAGCACCCGCCGCCTCGTCGTCGTCGGCGTCCTCGTGTCGCTGTTCCTCGCGGGAGTCGTGTCGTTCTACGCCTCCAGCCACCCGGACGGCCTCGTGTTCGTGGCCGGGGAGAAGGGCTTCCTCGACTCTGCGGGCTCCCACGCCAGCGACGGCTCACCGTTCGCCGGCTATGCCACCCGGGGTGTCGAGAACGCCAGGCTCTCGGGCGGGATCGCCGGCGTCGCTGGCGCCACGCTCGTCTTCGTGCTCGCTGGTGGCCTCTTCCTGGCCGTCCGGCGCCGCCCGAGCAGCGACAGCGACCACGACAGCGACAACGACAGCGTCAGCGACACGTCCAGCCGCTCCTCCCGCGACGGGGACCGCTGACGTGGGCGCCGGACACGGCCACCACCTGCACTTCCACGGGCACTCGGTCGTCCACCGCCTGCCCGCCCATGCCAAGCTCGTGGCGCTGCTGGGCTTCGTCGTCACCGTGGTCCTCACCCCGCGGACGGCCTTCGCCGCGTATGCCGTCTACCTCGTCCTCGTCCTGGTCGCCCAGCGCTGCTCGCGAGTGCCGTTCGGCTACTACGCCAAGCGGATGGTCGTCGAGGTGCCCTTCGTGGGCTTCGCCCTCCTGATGCCGTTCGTGGCGACCGGGCCGCGCGTCGAGGTGGGACCGCTACGGCTCTCCGAGGGCGGCCTGCTCGCCGCCTGGGCACTCTTGGCCAAGGGCACCCTGGGCGTGATGGCCTCACTCGTGCTCGCGACCACCACCGAGCCGCGACACGTCGTGGCCGGGCTCGAACGACTGCGCCTGCCCCACCAGCTCGTGCAGATCATGGGCTTCATGGTGCGCTACCTCGAGGTGGTCACCGGCGAGATGGCACGGATGAAGGTCGCGCGGGACTCACGCGGCTTCCGGTCCCGGGACGTCCGGTCCTGGCCGGTCCTGGCCACCACAGCGGGTGCGCTGTTCATCCGTTCCTACGAGCGCGGCGAACGAGTGCACCTCGCCATGCTCTCCCGCGGCTACACCGGCCAGCTCCCGGTGACCCACCCCCTGACGGCGACCCGCGAGCAGTGGCGGCTGGCCGGCATACTCCCGGCTGCGGCACTGGCCACCCTGCTCGCGGCGGTGGCGCTGTGACCGCACCCGTCCTCGACGTCCGGGGCCTGGCCTACGCCTACCCCGACGGCCACCAGGCCCTGTTCGGCGTGAACCTCCATGTGCACCAAGGCGAACGCGTCGCCCTGCTCGGGCCCAACGGCGCAGGCAAGACGACGCTGGTTCTGCACCTCAACGGCATCCTCACGGCCGGCGCCGGCACCGTGGCCGTGTCCGGGATGCCCGTGACCAAGGACAACCTGCAGGAGATCCGGCGCCGGGTGGGGGTGGTCTTCCAGGACCCCGACGACCAGCTGTTCATGCCGTCGGTGCGCGCCGACGTCGAGTTCGGCCCGGCCAACCTCGGGCTGCGCGGTGCCGCCCTGGAGGCACGGGTCCTCGCAGCCCTCGACCGCGTGGGGATGGTCGACTTCATCGACCGTCCGCCGCACCACCTGTCGTTCGGGCAGCGTCGTCGCGTCGCCGTCGCGACCGTGCTGGCGATGGAACCCGAGATCCTGGTGCTCGACGAGCCGTCGTCCAACCTCGACCCCGCATCGCGGCGCGAGCTCGCCGACATCGTCCGCTCCCTCGACGTCACGGTGCTGATGGTCACCCACGACCTGCCGTACGCCTACGAGCTGTGCCCGCGGTCGGTCGTGCTGTCCGACGGGGTCGTCGTCGCGGACGGGCCCACCCGGGACGTCCTCACCGACGACGCCCTCATGGCGGCCCACCGGCTCGAGCTGCCGTTCGGGTTCGACCCGCGAGCCATCGCCGCTCCTCCCTCCTAGCCGCGACGTCACAGGGATCGAGGTCAACCAGATCCCGACGACAGACGTCTGGAGGGGTAGGGGCGCGGCCGCGCACCGGCACCCGCCCCGTCGCGCGCCGGCACGCAGCCCGCGCCGGACGAGGGAGGAAATCAGATGAGGGCATCACTGGTCACCATGGCCGCCGCCGCGGCCCTGTCGACACCTGTGCTGGCGGCCCCTGCGGCCCATGCCGGCCCGGTGTTCACGCTCCGCTTCACGGGTGAGGTCGCCATCGCCCAGTGGACGACCTGCCCCGAGTTCGTCCTGGGAGCCCGTTGCGCAGACACGACGGTCTTCGCCTCGGACGCCCATACCTTCGAGACGTCCGACCAGGGGGCCGGCGGCGCCCACCTGCGCAGCCACGGCGACCGGATCGTGCTGCAACGGCAGTGGTACACGGTGGTCGAGGTCGACGGCATCCTGACCGGTCGACCGACGCGGGAGAGCTTCGGCTCCACCGACGCGGTGGACGTGAGCATCTCCCACCGCCTGACCTCGGCGACCGTGTCCGCCGCGGCCATCCCGATGCACACCACCGACTACGAGACCGAGACCGAGCTCGACGAGACGGACTCGTTCACGGGCAACTGGGCGCCGAGCGGCGACCTCAGCCGCATCGACGACCGGGTCCGGATCTCCGGCCGGTTCCTGTTCTTCCTCGAAGGAACCGACGGCTGGACCCGCCAGTCCGCGCCAACCGCCAGCGTGGACGGCCAGGCCGTTCCCGGTACCGCGACCCTGCACGAGCTCGTCGCCGTCCGGCAGTCGACGCTGACGGTCCTCAAGGGCGCCAACTCGCGGCAGTAGGCACGGTCAGGCCCAACCCGCCTCGTCGGCCCCGAAGCGGCGCCCCACCCACGCGAATTCGCTTGGGGTGTCATCGATTCCGAAGGCCGGGCGCGACTGGGCGACGCGACCATGGGCCGTGTCGGACTCGACCAGCCAGGGGTTCGGGTCGTCGATCGCCACGGCCGGTGCGTCGAGGGCGTCGGTCTGGAGCAGCCAGTGGGCGGTGCGGGCCAGGTGTGCCTCGACCCGCCAGGTGCCGCCGTCGGTAGCCCGTCGCCTCAGGGCCGCCAGCACCCCGGCCGCCAGCAGGTAGCCAGTCGCGTGGTCGAGCGCCTGGGCGGGCAACGCTCCCGGCATCACACCGTCCCGCGACTCGATGAGCGAGATCCCGGTGGCGGCCTGCACGATGCTGTCGAACCCGCGACGCCTCCCCCAGGGCCCGGCCGGGGTCCACGCCGTCAGGGTCGCGCAGACGAGCTGGGGGTGCTGCTCGGCGAGGTGGTCCGGGTCCAGCCCGTAGGCCGCGAGCGCACCGGGCCGGTAGCCGGTGACCAGCACGTCGGCCCCGGCCAGCAGGTCGTGGAGTCGCCGTCGGGCGTGCTCGTCGTGCAGGTCGACCAGCGTCGAGCGCTTGCCCGCGTCGGTGTCGAGGTGGAGGGCCTCCAGCTCCGGCAGGTGAGGGCTGTCGACCCTCAGCACGTCGCAGCCGAGCAGTGCCAACGTCCGAGTCGCGACGGGGCCGGCGAGCACCCGCGTGAGGTCGAGGATCCGCGGGCGCTCGGGGGCGGGGACCGGACCCTCCGAGCGGACTCCCGAGGGGCTCTCGCTGGGAAGGGACTTCACCGAGAGCACGTCGTGCGTGGCCACGGCGCCGCCCTGGTCGGAGGCCATCCACTCGCCCACCGACCGCACTCGCACCGCGATGCCGTGGTCGGCCGTCACGAGGTCCTCCACCTCCTGGGCCGACCGCTCGGCGATGGCAGCTGCGGCGTCCTCGCGGGTCGCTTCCTCGGCCAGACCCAGGGCCCGCAGCAACCGCACCCGGTGATGTGGATAGTTGGCGTGGGTGCGGACCCAGCCGTCTCGCGCCCCGAAGAACCCTGACAACGGTGCGAATCCGGGCTCGTGCACCCCATCCACGGTCTGCAGCTGGTCGTTCCGCAAGGACACCGACACCTGCCGCGGATCGACGTGCACCCGCCGCGAGCCGTGCAGCGCGGCAGCGGCGAGACCGGCTGCCGCGACCGAGCCGCAGGCGAGGGTGTTCACCGGAAGGGCGGCAGGAAGGGCGCTGCCGGCGTCGAGGTCGAGGTGCGCCGCGGCATACCCCTCGTCGAGGCCGAGGGCCGGGAGCACCTCGCGGAGCAGGTGGTTCACAGGTCGACTCTAGGACTCGGCGCCTGCCCCGTCGTCGGGACCACGAAGGTCGTCGGGACCACGGAGCCAGGCGCGGCCCAGCGTCCCGGGCTGTCCGATGACAATTGTCATGGGGACATTTCGTGCTTTGGGCGGAGCCTTGCGGAGGACGCCGCACCCACGGTGTCACCAGGGGACCACGAGGCCCCACCCCTCCATCACGGGAGCACACGATGACCCTTCGAATTGGTCTGGCGACAGTCGTTGCCGGATGCCTCGGACTCGCTGCGGGGGCTCCAGCCCTGGCCGGCAGCACGGCACCGGTGTCCACCGGCACCTCGCTGTCCGCACGGGCACCCGAGTCCGCCTTCCACGCGGCAGGCGACACGGCCGGCTCGGCCGATCCAGCCAGCTGCACGCGGCCCGCCCCGGACGGGCGGGTGAGCACGACGATTCACTGCTACACCCCCGACCAGATCCGCGCCTTCTACGGACTGTCGCCCCTGACCCCGGCCACGACGGACGGCGCTGGACAGACGATCGTGCTCGTGGATTCGTACGGAAGCCCCACTGCCGCAGACGATGTCGCCTTCTTCGCCAACACCTTCCACGGACCGACGCCAGACTTCGAGGCGGTCTTCCCACTGGGCAAGGTCGACTACACCCACGCCACGGGCAACGGCAGCGGCACCGCCGGACCGACGTCCGCCGACGGCTGGGCGAGCGAGGCGAACCTCGATGTCCAGTGGGCCTACGCCATCGCCCCCAAGGCGCACATCGTGCTGGTCGCCACACCGGTGGCGGAGACCCAGGGCGTCCAGGGCATGCCCAACTTCATGAACGCCATCGACTGGGCCATCGCGAAGTACCCGGCCGGGACGGTGTTCTCCATGTCCTTCGGGACCGCCGAGGAAGCGTTCGGAGGAGCCTCGGCGTCGGGTCAGTTCGCGAAGTTCGACCAGACCTTCCAACGCGGGTTGGCCAAGCACGACACCTTCTTCGCCTCGTCCGGTGACGACGGCTCCCTGGGCACGGGTCGCGCGCACCACCAGACCCAGACGGTGGACCACCCCTCGGTGAGCTACCCGAACTCCTCCCCCTACGTGACGTCGGTGGGTGGTACGCAGGTCCAGTCAGGGTGGACGTGGGCCCCGACGCAGGACAAGCCGTTCAACGACGACGGCAGCCGCAACCCCCTCTACTGGGCGTGGAACCCGGGTGGCAACACCCAGGCCGTCTGGAACGAGAGCTGGGCCTCGATCGGCACCGGTGGCGGTCTCTCGAGTGTCTATGCGCGGCCGGCCTTCCAGTCGACCGTCGCGAGTGTCGTCGGCAACCACCGCGGCGTCCCCGACCTGGCATGGAACGCTGCCGTCAACGGTGGGGTCCTCGTCTTCCACACGTACTTCCCCGAGATCGAGGGACCCCCGGCCTGGGGTGTCTTCGGGGGGACGTCGGCGAGCTCACCGCAGGTCGCCGCTGTCACTGCCATCGCGAACGCCTCTCGCAAGGCTCTCGGCAAGGCCGGCATCGGCAACCTCAATACGGCGATCTACGCCAACGGGTTCCCCCGCGCCAGCGCGTTCAGCGACGTGACGGCGCACACCTACGGCACCGCACCCAGTGGGGTCCTGCAGGACAACCGGATGTGGGAGACCGGGGCGGACGGGTTCGTCACGCCGGGGCCTGTGCCCGGGTTCCCGACGACCACGGGCTACGACCTCACCACCGGTTGGGGCAGCCCCCAAGCAGCCGGATACGTCGCCGGGCTCACGGCGGCTCCCTGACGACGTCCGGTGAGCGCCGGTTCCGGGGCAGCTGGCCTGCCCCGGAACCGGCGTGTCAGGTCCGGCTGGGCGCTGGGTCAGCTGCGTCAGCTGGGTCAGCGAGCGGCTGGGTCAGCGGCCGGCCGCCGCCTTCCAGGCGGCGTACTCGGCGCGCAGACAGGTGCCGCACGGCCGGTACCCCGCGGCGATGGCCGTCGCCTCGTCCGCGAAGAAGACACGGTGCTGGACGTAGCCACCCTGCCGGATGGCACGCAGCGCGGACGGGCAGTCGAGGCGTCCATACAGCTTGCCCAGCCGGTTTCCACCCAGCGTCCCGGGAACCTCACTCGCACAGGGCAGTCCGTCGGGACCGACGAGGGTGAACACGGCAGACAGACCTAGTAGCCCTCGGGGAGCAGCTCGCCCACGGGCGCGCTCGCCTCGAGGCGGTTGGCTGCCGGGGCGAGCGGGCACACCCAGCGGTAGTCGTAGACGCACGACGGGTTGTAGGCGAAGTTGAGGTCGACCACCCAGCGCCCCTCGTCGTCGCGCCCGAGGTCGGTGCCCTTGACCGTGTCGAGCAGGTAGCGCCCGGCTCCGTAGGTCTCGGTGCCCGCCGACCCGTCGCGCACGGGCAGGAACAGCCCGCCACCGTAGGAGTTGAGCCACCACAGGTCGAGGGTCCCGAGGCCGTCGAGCCTGACCCGCCCGGCGCCTGCGAACGGCACGATCCCGTCGGTCGCCGACCGGAACTCCCACGGCTCCTGGTCGCCGACCTCCTCGACCTCCACGACAAACCGGTATGCCGGGTCGTACGTCGCGTGCCGCAGCTGCTGGCCCTCGCGGCGCGGGGAGGCGGGGTGCTCGAGGAACAGTCGCGAGCGGGTGTCGACCCACCACGCATGGGCGGTGACGGGGTCCGGCTCTGCCCGCAGCGCGGCATACAGCGCATGCACCTCCCGTCGCCACGACGCGACGGCGAGCGCGGGCGGGTAGGTGAAGTCGTCGTCGTCCTGCTCGGTCACGGGATCAGTCCTCCAGGGCGTGGTCGTGGATGAAGCGCTCGGCTCGACGGTCGGGGACCAGCCACGTGATGGCGACGGCGACGTAGGCCAACACCCCGAGCCACGGAGCGACGAACGACCCGAGGATGCCGAGCACGTAGACGCCGGGACTCAGCTTGCCCTTGAGGTCACGGCCGACCGCCTGGCGCAGGAGGCCGTCCGGCCCGTCGCGGCGGAAGACCGCCAGCTGGAGGACGTAGTAGGCGACGGCCGCGCCCAGCAGGTTGATGCCGTAGACGACGACCGGCAGCTGCGCCAACCGGGTGTCGTCCATCCACGCGGTCGTGAACGGCACCAGGGAGAGCATGAAGAGCAGGCCGAGGTTGGCCCACAGGATGGCCCCGCTGACGTGGCGGACCAGCTGGAACATGTGGTGGTGGTTGTTCCAGTAGATGCCGATGTAGATGAAGCTCAGCAGATAGGTCAGGAGCCCGACGAGGGACGGCCTGAGGGCCTCGAGGGTCGGCTCCTCGGGAACCTTGAGCTCCAACACCATGATGGTGATGAGGATGGCGAGGACGCCGTCGCTGAACGCCTCGAGCCGGCCGGTTCGCATGGTGGGAGTCTAGGCACCCCTACCGACGCGACCGGGCCGGACTGGTGCGCAAGGCGGGACTTGAACCAACAGGTGCGCAAGGCGGGACTTGAACCAGTAGGAATGCCGCTCGGACTACCGAGTAGCGACACTGAGCATGGCTCACCATGGGCGCACCACGGCGACACCGTGGACATGTCCACCAGCAGCACCCCTGGCCAGGGCGACTGCGTCCTACCGGCTCCCTATGGGCGCCCACGACGTTCAGGCGCCCCATGGGGGTGCATCGGGCTACGTTCCGGCAGTTTGGTGTCCGAGCCCTAGGTACCGGACTTCTGCGTCGGCGCAGGGAACGGGGTCTTGCCCTGGGCGAGGGCGTCGGTGAGCTGCTCGATGCGACGGGTGCGGGTCTCCGGGCGCACCGCGGTCTGGATGCGATTCAGGAAGGCGAAGCGGTTGCGGCCGTCCAGCGCGGCGTAGACGTCGGTGAGGTCGCGCGCAGCCAGGGCGGCGGCAAGGTCGTCGGGCACCACTGCGGTAGCCGGGCTGTCGTAGGCGGCGTCCCAGCGGCCGTCCGCCTTCGCCATTTCCACCACGGCCAGGCCAGCGGGGCGCATCCGCTCCTCGGCGGTGAGCCGCTCGATGCGCTCGCGGTTGATCTTCGACCAGACGCTCTTCGCGCGCCGCGGGGTGAACCGCTGCACGTACCACTCGTCGTCGAGCCGTCGGGCGATGCCGTCGATCCAGCCGAAGCAGAGCGCCACGTCCACGGCCGTCGTCCAATTGATCGACGTGACGCCGGTGCCCTTCTTGGCCATCCGAATCCAGACGTGCGTGGCGGTCGACGCGTTTTCGACGAGCCAGGTCTCGAACGCCTTGTCGTCCTCGAAGAACACCGCGTCGGTGTGGACCATCGACATGGCAGCAGCCTAGGGGCACGGATTTGAAGTAGTTTGACGGTTGCCGAGGTCGCGGCGCTGAGCCAGACTGCTGCATTCCGCCGCCTGTCGGTCGTCGTCAACGTCCTCGACAGGCCTTTGGGCTTCAAGACACCATCAGAATCGCTAGCGGAAGCGTTGCGTTGACCGCCTGAACCCCGCACCGCTGTCGGCGCAGCGCCGGGTGCCGTGGATGTCGCAGTCATGGGCACTTGCTACGACGGTGCGAGCACTGTCTGGCGCCGGGCGGTTGTCGCAGTCCCGTCGGGGACACTGGGGGAACACCGACCGTAGCTTCGACAAGGAGTCAGCCGTGACCGAGGGAACCGTCCGCTGGTTCGATGCCGACCGGGGGTTCGGCTTCATCGCCCTCGGGCAGGAGGCAGATGACCTGTACGTGCATGCGTCCGAGATCGTCAGCGACGACGCGATGAAGCTGCTGCGGGAGGGGCAGGTGGTCGAGTTCGAGATCGGCGAGGGGGACCGCGGACCCCAGGCCCGCCGCGTCCGGGTCACGGCCGACCAGGCCGCCGATACACCGCTGGGCGTGCTCGGCACCGTCTCCTGGTACGAGCCTGCCAAGGGGTACGGCTTCATCACACCCGACGGCGGTGGTGCCGAGATCTTCGTGCACAGTTCGGCCATCGTGGGGGGCGGCGTGGTCTCGGAGGGGCAGCGGGTGGCGTTCCTCGTCGTCGACGGGGAGAAGGGACCACAGGCTGACCATCTGCTCCCCTTGGGAGCCCAAGCCGCCCAGCCGGCGGTGGCATCCGACGGGGCGGACGGCACCGTGTCCTGGTACGACGGGGACAAGGGCTTCGGGTTCATCACCCCCGAGTCGGGCGGCCCCGATGTCTTCGTCCACGTCCGGGAGCTGGCCGACGGGATCCCCGAGCTGGGCGAGGGGGACCGGGTGACGTACGACATCGTCGTGAGCGAGAAGGGCCCGCAGGCTCGCGACGTGCGCCTGGCGCGCAGCTCGACACCGCGGGGTGCACCCGCGACGTCGACGACCCGCGCTCGGTCGGGACATCGGGAGGCATCCGACGTCCCGGCGCGCGGCGGCGAGGGAGTGGTCGCGCGCTACGACGCGGAGCGGGGGTTCGGCTTCATCGCCCCGGACGCTGGAGGCGCGGACCTGTTCGTGCACGTGTCGGTCCTCAGAGGCGCCGAGGTGCTGCACCAGGGCGATCGGGTCCGGTACCAGGTGCGACAGAGCGATCGAGGACCACAGGCCGACCGCGTCGAACGGGTGTGAGCGGGAAGGCCGTCCCGGCTGAGTTGATGCTCAGGCGTCTCCCGATCCCGCCGCAAGCTCATGCCGCGATGAGGGCGCGTCTTTACGCCGCGAGCCGGGCCGTTGGATTGTCCGATCGGGCCTGTGGTTCAAACACTAGAAGGGGAGCTAGTCGCAGAGACTGCAAACACCAGTCACCGAAAGTTCGATGAAGTGAGCTGGGCACAGCCTCGCAGGAGGGCGACTCGTGGTAACGCGTCGTGAGCGTGCCTCAGCCAGCTTGGGTGTCAACTCGGCCTTGCCTCCATCGGCAGGCAGATCAGATGCGTACTTCCGGTAGCAAAGCAATCGGTGAGCCGCAGCGAGCTCGTCGACGTCGGCTGCCRGATCGACGTCAACCGACTTTGGCGCGCGCGCATAGCCCACCCCGATAGTCCCGTCCTGGTGGACGCAAAGCGACGTCAGCGGCACCTCGCCACTGTTAGCAGCGAGCTGCGCTACTCGCTCCAGCAACTTGCCGCTCCAGTTTCCGATCAGCATCCGGGTTCGGACGCCTGAGACCTGCTGCACGTGCTCGGTCAACTCCAGGTATGTGGTCCAGCCGTTGTATCTCCTGGCGGTCCCGATCAGCCAGTCGTAGGCGAGTGGTACCCACAAATTCATCGCCTCGGAGAACTGGACGCCGGAGTCGTCAGATATTCGATAGGTGCCAGGGGCCGGTGCCATGCCGACATGCTGCACCATTCCGCGCTCAGAGCCTGACACAGGATCCGGCTGCAAGATGCGAGCCAATGACTGTGAGTCTTTCCGCCGCGACTGAGCTGTCGCGGCGGAGCGTGCACACGCAGTACCGTTGACGTGGCGGCTCTTGGGCTCGGTGGCGACGCGGGGCCGCTCGGTGGCCCGCGGTTCCTGCAGGGGTTTCGGACGTCGGCGCAGGCCGACCGACCAGCTTTCAGGAGGACGCCATGGCACCACTCAGCAAGCCCCTGTCGTGCAGAACGAACCTGCACCACCACTGGGAGTACGCCCGGACCCCGGACGGCGCCCGCTACGAGCGCTGCGCGCGGTGCCTCAAGGAGCGGCGTGACGGCATCAGCGCCGGCACCAATGCGGGAATGGGGATCGGCGGCGGGATGATGGGCGGCGGCGGCGGCTAATTTGATCCCCGTCTTTGGCGGTCGTACGGCCACTCGAGGAGCTTCGCGCCGTGGCTGCTCCTGGCAGCCACCCACGGCCACACCCTCACGCGCGGCATCCCGCGACCAGACGCTCCTCGAGTCGGCGACCTGACTAACTGGGCCCCGGCACACGAGAGTGCTGAACTGGCATACGCCGCAACCGTCCTCGAGGGCGGAGTTTGAACCGTCACCCCTATCCGGCGATTGCCGGTGATGAGGGGCCCTCCGGTCGGCGGCCCCCGGCATGGCCGACACGGATCGAACATCCGCACATGCGGCGCAGCGTGTGCGTCTTTTCGCCGCGAGTCTCTGTCGATGTGGCGAGGCCTCTAGCCTGTCGGTGCGCGGCCAGCAGGTGAACGAGTACCTGGCAGGCCTCGCGCGCCTCACCGTCAGGGCCCCTGCCATCGCCGTTAAGGTCGGCACGCACCGCCCCACCGCTATCCGAGCAGGGCCACCGGATGCCCCGCAGCAGTGCCGAGTACGTGATCCTCGCTCCTGGGCTCTCCCGAGCAGCGATCCACACAGCAACCAGCCGCGCGAGTCCTACCAGCCCAGCGTGTGGCGCGCTCTAATAGGTCATGACGATCAGTGGTCGCCTGGCCCGACCGCGCGCCAGGGTCCCAGGCGCGAAAGGGCCGGTGCACCGATGACTCAGCAGCCGAGCGACTACGACCGAGGCTTGTCTATGGTCCGGAGCGCCTCCAGCGCGTTGGACGCCGCGGAGCTGGAGTACTGGTTCTTCGGCGGCTGGGCCGTCGATCTTTGGGTTGGGCGCCTTACCCGGCCGCACGACGACATCGACGTGCTGGTCTGGCGACACGACGAGGCCCGTGTCCACGAGGCGCTCCAAGGGGCCGGCTGGACCCACACGCCGTCACCGGAGGACAGGGTGGGCACCAACTACGTACGCGACGGGCACGAGCTCCAACTCACCTTCGCGGTACCCGGACCCGATGGAGGCGTCACCGTTCCAGTCCCCGAGCAACCGTTCGTGCTCTCCAGCGGGCCGCTCGCCTTCGTGCGCCGTGACTTGCAGGACGCGTCGGTCAGGGTCCTGACACTTGAGATGATGCTCGCTCACAAGGCCACTCCTCGTCCTGACGAGGTGGGCGGTGGCAAAGACCGCGCTGACTTTGAGGCCCTTCGATCAGTGACCGAATCCTCGTCGTAAGCGGAGTGCCCCCTCGGTCGGGCCGACGGTTGGCCGCGGCGCCCCCTGAGTCGCACCGACGGACGTGACGGCGGCCTGCTCAGCGTTCCCTCATGCCGCAATCGTGGTCGCGTGCTTCTGGCGGAGAATCCGCCAAACGAGGTCCGCGGGCTGCCGCAGGAGCTCACCCAGAAGCAGAATGTTGGTCACGCTCGAACGACGCCTTGAGCGCGTCGACGGTGATGGTGCGTTCCTTAACGGCGAATCGCCGCCAGATTGGTGTGCCCAGACGCCACACGCCGTACGACACCAGTTTGCCGCGATGGCGGACCAGCGTCTCGCTGTCGCCGGAGGCCTGCAGGTGGTAGCTCGGCCAGCCCTCGAACTTGAGCTTGCCCGACTTCGACTTCTCCCACCAGTGGTAGACGATCGTGTGCGGCGCTTCCATCTCGACGATCTCCCCGGGCATGCTGCCCTGGCTCGTCTCGTCGACGAAGGTCGTCCCGACGGCCGGTCCTCCGGGGGAGGTCTGCCGGGTATGCCTGAGCATGCTTCCCGTGTCGGCCATCCACTCGTTGTGAGCCTCGATGTCGATGAGCCGTGCGAACACCTGGTCGATCGATGCCCGGATCGTGCGCTCGAGCTCGAACTCGATGGGCTTCATACGAGCCAGCATCCTCGTGCGGCGAATGTCGTACAAGGCTCTACGGGGTCAACGCCGATGGTTCAAAGGCCGATGGTTCAAGGCAGGGACACGCGATGAGCGGTCGGGCCGTCGCCGGGGTCCGGTTGCGTGGTACCTACTCAGGGCAATGGACCCCGGCACAGGCAGAACGGATGCCCAGCAGGATCTGCGTACACCTGGAACACCTCTCCGTCCGTCGCCGGGTCGTCGGCGGTCTGGAGCAGCGTCGCGCCGAGGGACATCGCCCTGACGTGCGCTTCCGCCAAGTCGTCAATCCACACGTCCAGATGGATCTGCTGCTGCTGTTGACCTTGCGGCCACGCCGGAGCGACGTGATTGGGCGCGAGTTGGATTCCCAGACGCCACTCACCGTCCACGATGACGCTGTGCCATTCGTCCTCGGCGTCAACGATGCCGCCGAGCATCCCGGCCCAGAATGCACTCTCCGCGTGCAGGTCGGGAGCATCGAGAACATGAATCAGTCTCATCACGCGCATGACACCGATGCTGCCGAACGAGATCCCTCGATGGAAGGATCAACCGCTCTTCAAACGCCCTGATCTGCCGCAGAGTGAGGATCGCAACTGCCGAATTGAGGACGTGCCGAACATGCCGATGAACTCGCGCAGTAGGCCCGGCACGCAACAATGGGGACGTGACCACTGAGAGTCCCGAGCCCGCCCAACAGGGGCACGGTTGCGGGCAACTCGTCATCGTCTGTGGGCTGCCTGCAAGCGGAAAGACCACCCTTGCGGGGGCGCTGGCCACCGAGCGGCGTGGCCTTCGGCTGGGCCCGGACGAGTGGCTGCACGCGCTCGGCGCCAACCTTTGGGACACCGCCATGCGTGAGCGCGTCGAGGCGCTTCAGTGGTCCTTGGCGCAGGAGCTCTTGCGCATCGGCACGACGGTGATTATCGAGTGGGGAACGTGGGCGCGATCGGAACGCGAGGTTCTCCGGCGCCTGGCGAAGGCACTCGGGGCTACGACTGAGCTGATCTACCTTGACGTTGATGACCAGGAACTTTGGCGCCGGATCCAACAAAGGGGTGTCGAGGTGCCGCCCATCCAGCGCACTGATCTCAGTGATTGGGCAGCGCTATTCGAGGCGCCTGACGATGCCGAATTCGCCCGATACGACGCATGGTCGGCACAGACTTGAGCGCCCACTCGCCGCTGGCATCCACTTGCGTTGATCCTGACGCACCCTGCCCTCCTCAACAACGCCAGCACGGGCGCAGTCAGGGATCGCTACAAGGGAACCGCGGGTGGGTCCCGGATCAAGGTCCGATCCACGGCAGTTGCCACCGTGAGCCGCCCAGCGCCGGTACGCACGAACGTGTCACTGTCGGCACGTCCGCCGCCCCTCGAGCCAGTTACACCCGAGGCAGGGCCGGGTCGCCGATTGGTGCGACCATGTACACGGCAGTTGAGCCATAGAGTGCTATTGCAGACTGAGTTTCCGGCTCGGACGGGCGGAAGCCAAACTGGTGCCAGTACGTGTCTGCACCCACGACGGCGATCAGATCGAGGAACTCGAGCTGTTCCTCGGCGGCGACCTTCACCAACTGACCGAGCAGCCGTCTGCCCAACCCGACACCCTTCACCCTCACCGCGATGTCGTGAACATGAAAGCAGGTGGGGGTTGTCGGCAGTTCGAGCTCCGTGATGTCGAGCGGCAGGGGCATGCCTTTGAGCCAAGGGTGACCGACGCCGTATGCAACGAGGGAGTCGTTGGCGACGGCCGCGAAGCTCCCCGCCGGAAAGGCCCGTAGGTAGGCCGCAAAGGTCTCCGGCGGCTCATAGGACGAGTAGTCCTTGTATGCCCCAGCCTGGGTCTCGCAGACGGCTGGGATGTCCGACACAGCCAGGGGACGGACCTCGATATCCATCGGATCAGTCTGGCCACGTGCTGAGCGAAAGGCTACTCACGATGTGCGTCACCGCCGACTGTGCGGGTTTCGCTCACGGCTTGAACGCGCACCCATTTCCGGGCGTTCCCAGCGCGCAGTTCGCACGTCAGCCCTGACAACTCGCGACCAGCACCATCACTCCTTCAGGAGAGTGAGCCGGGAACGCCCCGCAGACGACATGCTGGTCCCATGCGCCTCCCCTCGGCCACACGCGCACAACTCGTCGGCGCCGGCGCCGCGACGCTGTGGCTCGTCGCCGTCCTGACTGTTGAGGCCGCAACGCGCAACCCGGACTTCGTTCCCTCCATGCTGTACGCGCTCGCGCCCCTTATCGCCTGCTCGGTTCTGCCTGCGTCGCTAACAGCCGTCTACGGCCTGGTGGCTGTGGCGCTCACGGCCATTTCCAGCCTGTGGAACCAGAGCTGGGCCAGCCAGCAGATGTGGGTCCGGGTTGTTGACGTCGCACTCGTCAGCGGCGCCGCCATCGCGCTCGCCGCACTCCGAATGCGCCGAGAGAAGCAGGTAGCACGAATCACGAACATTGCCGAAGTTGCGCAACGAGCGGTTCTGCCGCGCGTGCCACCCCAGGTGGGCCCGGTCATTGCCGCAGTCCGCTACATGTCAGCCTCCGAGGACGCCCTCGTCGGGGGCGATCTGTACGACTGGTTTCACTCCGAGCAGCGCATCTGCTTCATCGTCGGGGACGTCCGCGGCAAAGGGGTGGGTGCCGTCGAGCAGGCCGCCCGCGTCATCCGCGCCTTTCGCCAGTTCGTGGCAATCGAGCCTGAGCTCCCAACCGCAGCGGCGAAGATGAGCGCCTACCTCGCACCGTTCATGGACGATGAGGAGTTCGCCACGGCCGCACTGATCCAGGTCGAGCGCCAGCACGTGACTCTCGTCAGCTGCGGGCATCCTCCACCCCTGCTGATCCGCACCACCGGCGACGCGGACCTCCTTGACCCACCCGCCTGCCTGCCGTTGGGCATCGGCGAGACGTACGAAGCGGCCAGGGCGAGCTGGTCGCCGGGTGACCGGGTGTTCCTCTACACCGACGGCCTCAGCGAGGCGCGAAATCGACGCGACGAGTACCTGTCCGTCCCCCACCTGGCCACACTCCTCCAGGCGACAGACCTTGAAGCGTCCCTCGACGGCGTGGTGGCCACCGTTCTCGGGCACGTTCCCCATGGACGGTTCACCGACGACCTCGCGGTCCTGCTGCTCGAGAACGCGTATGACGTCGAGCCGCGCCCAACGGATCTTCGAGACTTCGGAATCCCCCGTCCACCGATCGCGTCGTCCGTCGCTGTCCCAAAGCGTGCTCAGCGTGCTCCGCGATGAGTGGGTCGCCGCCGTGTGCTCGATGTGCGTGTGGGCTGGGTGCACCCATGCGTAAACTGTCGCCGCCCGCCGGAGTGGTGGAACTGGTAGACACGCGGCACTTAGGATGCCGTGCCCTTGGGCGTGGGGGTTCGAGTCCCCCCTCTGGCACTGTTTTTGACTGGTATGCCGTCAGCCGAGGAGCTCGCGCAGGTGCGGCACCATGGCGCGGAACGCCTTGCCGCGGTGCGAGATCGCGTTCTTCTCGTCGGGGCTGAGCTCGGCGGCATGGCGCGTGTCGCCCTCGACCACGAGGACGGGGTCGTAGCCGAAACCGTTGGCGCCCTTGGGCTCCCGAGCCAGGGCACCCGGCATACGTCCCTCGGTGGCGCGCACCGTGCCGTCAGGCAGCGCGAGCACTGCCGCGCAGACGAACGCCGCCGCGCGGTGCTCGTCCTTGACGTCGGCGACCTGCGCGAGCAGCAGCTCGAGGTTGGCCCGGTCGTCGCCGTGGCGACCCGACCAGCGCGCCGAGAAGATGCCGGGCGCCCCGCCGAGCACGTCGACGGCCAGACCCGAGTCGTCGGCCAGCGACGGGAGCCCCGTGTGGGCGGCGAGCGCCACGGCCTTGAGCCGGGCGTTCCCCTCGAAGGTCACCTCGTCCTCGACGACGTCCGGCGCGCCCTCGAACTCGGACGCGCCCACGATCTCGAGGCCGAGCTCCTCGCACACGTCGGCGAGGATGGCGCGCAGCTCGCCGACCTTGTGGTCGTTGCGGGTGGCGAGGACGACKCGGGTCACAGCAGGCGCTCGCGGGGGGTGGTCGCGAGCGCCTCCTGCTGCTTGCGCGTGAGGTCGGCGCACCCGACGGTCGCCTTGTCGAGCAGCTTGTCGAGCATCGCGCGGTCGAACGCGCCGTTCTCGGCCGTGCCCTGCACCTCGACGAAGCGACCGTCGCCGGTCATGACGACGTTCATGTCGGTCTCGGCGGTCGAGTCCTCGGGGTAGTCGAGGTCGATGACCGCCTCCCCCTTGACGATGCCCACCGAGACGGCCGCGATGGACCCGGTCAGCGGCTGGGCGTCCTTGCGGATCAGCCCCTTGGCACGGGCGTCCTCGATGGCGTCGACGAGGGCGACGTACGCCCCGGTGATGGAGGCCGTGCGCGTCCCGCCGTCGGCCTGGAGGACGTCGCAGTCCAGCACGATCGTGTTCTCGCCCAGCGCCTTGGTGTCGATGATGGCGCGCAGGCTGCGGCCGATCAGCCGGCTGATCTCGTGGGTGCGACCACCGACCTTGCCCTTGCGCGACTCGCGGTCGGAGCGGGTGTTGGTGGACCGCGGCAGCATCTCGTACTCCGAGGTTACCCAGCCGGTGCCCTTGCCCTTGAGCCAGCGCGGCACGCCCTCGGTGAACGACGCAGCAACCAGCACGCGCGTGCGCCCGAACTCGACGAGCACGCTGCCCTCGGCGTGGTCCAGCCAGTTGCGCGTGATGCGCACCTCGCGGGTCTGGTCGGGGGTGCGTCCGTCGTGGCGCGTGGTCGGGGTCATGTCAGTCACGCGGCAAGGCTAACGGGGTATGCCGGATGGTCACCGACACCCCTCACCCGCCCCTGTTGGAAGCGAAACTTCCGGAAATCCGGAAGTTTCGCTTCCAACAGAGGCGAAGCGCGGGGTCCTGCCGGGCGTCGGTGGCCCGGCCTAGGCTGGACCCATGGCTGACACGACCTCGCATGCCCAACGGCTCGGTGCCCACGTCGACTCGGCCGACCCGGTCACCGCCGCCCAGGAGCGTGGCGCCGGTCTCAGCCAGTTCTTCCTGGGCAACCCGCAGGGCTACAAGGGTCCCGAGTACGACTACGAGGGCGGCCCCGAGGCGCTGGGTGCCGCCGCCGAGGCAGCCGACGTGGACCTCTACATCCATGCGCCCTACCTCATCAACGTGGCGACGACCAACAACCGGATCCGCATCCCGAGCCGCAAGCTGCTGCAGCAGTTCATCGACGCGGGTGCCGCGATCGGGGCCAAGGGGCTGATCGTGCACGGCGGCCACGTCGACAAGGCCGAGGAGGTCGACAAGGGTTTTGACAACTGGCGCAAGGCGATCGAGGCGACCGACCTCAAGATCCCGTTGCTCCTCGAGAACACCGCCGGCGGCGACAACGCCATGGCCCGCACCCTCGAACGCATCGGCCGGGTCTGGGACGCCATCGGCAGCGCCGAGGGCTCCGACAACGTCGGCTTCTGCCTCGACACCTGCCACGCGCACGCCGGGGGCATCGCGCTGGCCACCGCCGTCGACCAGATCAAGGCCATCACCGGGCGGATCGACCTCGTCCACTGCAACGACAGCCGCGACGAGTTCGACTCCGGGGCGGACCGCCACACCAACCTCGGCGAGGGGCTCATCGACCCCGACGAGCTGGCCGGTGTGGTCCGGGCAGCCGGCGCGCCGGTCGTCATCGAGACCCGGGGCGGCCTCGATGGTCAGCGCGCCGACCTCGACTGGCTGCGCGCGCGACTCTGACCGAGGTCAGTCCACCTGGGTGCGTTCAGTCGACCAGGGGGTGCGTCGCGAGGAACCGCCGGATCTGCTCGCGCGGGTTGTCGCCCAGGTGCGGGCCATGGGTGAACGCCGCCGTGGTGTAGTCCAGCTCGGCCAGCCGGTGGGCGGTCTTCTGGGTCAGCGCGAAGTTCGTGCAGAACGACTTGATCGGCCACCGCAGCCCGCGCACGTTGAAGATCGAGTCGCCGGTGATGAGCACCCCCGACTCACGATGCAGGTATGCCGCGTGGCCGGGTGAGTGCCCCGGCGTGTGCACGACCTCCAGACCTCCCGCGACGTCGAGCACCTGGCCGTCGACCAGCCGCTCCCCCACCGTGACCGCGGGGAAGGCGTTGGTCCCGAAGAAGCGCGTCATGAGCCTCGCGAGCAGGAACGACTGGTCGCGCTCGGCGGTGTGACCCGCCTCGGCGAACGGCGCGTCGTCCTCGTGGATGCCGAAGTCGAGCCCGGTCCTCGCGGCCACGTGAGCCGCGCCGCCCGCATGGTCGGGGTGCGCGTGGGTCAGCAGCAACCGGGTGACGTCCGAGGGGCCGGAGCCGATCGAGGAGAGGGCCGCCAGCACCTTGGGTCCGGACTGCTTGATGCCCATGTCGACGAGCGTGACCTGGCCGTCGGCGTCGCGGAGGATGAAGCCGTTGACGAAGTCACCGAGCAAGGGGATGCGCCAGACACCGGGCACGATCGGAACGGCTGCCGCTCTGGCCATGGTGGGAGCCTAGGCGATCACCCGCCACCACGCCTTCCCCCACTTCTGGCCACCCCTGCCGCACCAGGCGCCCTGAAACGGCCCTGCACCCGGCACCGGTGGCCAGAAGTGCGTTCGGGTCCCCACTTCTGGCCACCCCTGCCGCACCAGGCGCCCTGAAACGGCCCTGCACCCGGCACCGCTGGCCAGAAGTGCGTTCGCGTCCCCACCTGCGAGCTGCCCTCAGACCTGGTAGGTCTTTCCCTGGACCGCGAGGTCCAGCGGACCCGACCAGACGGCGGCGGCCTGCGCGCGGCATACCTCGGGGTCGTTCCAGGGCGGGATGTGGGTGAGCATCAGTCGCTGCACGCCACCCGCCGCAACCGCGGCCGCAGCCGCGCGGGAGCCGGACAGGTGGACACCCACCGTGTCGTCGCGGCCGTCGACGAACGCGCTGTCGACCAGCGCCAGGTCGGCGCCGGCGAGCAGCGGCGTGAGCGCATCGCACGAGTCGGTGTCGCCGGTGTAGGCGAGGACGGCGCCGTCGGCCTCGACGCGGAAGCCATACGCCTCCACGGGATGGTTGACCCGGTATGCCGTGATGCTGAACGGGCCGACGTCGGTCACCTGGGCGTCGGCGAGCTCGTGGACCACGAACTCGGAGCTCATCCCGCCGTGCTCGAGCCCGTGGTACATCAGGGCGAAGCGTTCCTCGGCACCGGTCGGCGCATGCACCGGGAGCTGACCCTCGACCCGACCGCCGGGACGGTACTTGCGGGTGACGTAGAGCCCGCAGACGTCCACGCAGTGGTCGGGGTGCAGGTGGCTGACGTAGACCGCGTCGAGCTCGGCCAGGTCGACGAACCGCTGCATGGGCCCGAGCGCGCCGTTGCCCAGGTCGAGCACGACCGACCAGGTGCGACCGGCGTGCTCGGCCTGCACGAGGTAGGACGAGGCGGGCGAGTCGGGACCGGCGAAGGAGCCCGAGCAGCCGACCACGGTGAGCCTCACCGGGAACCCCCCGAGGCAGCCGGTGCGGCGACGGACCGGACGACGGCATCCCCGAAGACCGCGTCACTGTCGGCGCCCACCTCCGGGCCGAGGAACCGGCGTGCGAGGCGGGTGAACTCCGCCGCGTCGCCGGTGGTCGTGAAGCCGTGGCTCGGCGGCGGCAGGTGGGCCGGACGCAGGGCGTCGGAGTCGGCCAGCACCCGGTAGACGTCCTTGGCCGTCTCGTCGGCGGAGGACACCAGGGTCACGCCGTCGCCCATGACGTAGGAGATCGCGCCAGTGAGCAGGGGGTAGTGCGTGCAGCCGAGGACCAGGGTGTCGACGTCACCGTCGATGAGCGGGGCGAGGTAGCCGCGGGCCACGTCGATGACCTCCGGTCCGCTCGTGACACCGGACTCGACGAACTCCACGAACCGCGGGCACGGGACGCTGGTCACGTCGAGGTGGGGTGCCGCGGCGAAGGCGTCGACATAAGCGCCGGACTGGTGGGTGCCCCAGGTGGAGATGACGCCGACGCGGTGGTTGCGGGTGGCTCGGGCCGCGCGCCGTACCGCCGGGCGGATCACCTCGACCACGGGCACGTCGTAGCGCTCGCGGGCGTCGTGCAGGACCGCCGCGCTCGCGGTGTTGCAGGCGATGACGAGGGCCTTCACGCCGTGGTCGACCAGGCGGTCGAGGCACTCGAGGGCGAACTCGCGGGACTGCGCGATCGGTCGCGGACCGTAGGGCGCGCGCGCGGTGTCCCCGAAGTAGGCGATCGACTCGTGCGGGAGCTGGTCGAGCACGGCACGTGCGACGGTCAGCCCGCCGTAGCCCGAGTCGAAGATCCCGATGGGTGCATCCGCCACGGGTCAAGGCTAGGTGCCGACCTCCCCGCGAACCTCATCCACGCGACGTCTGGTGTGTCACATCCTTTGGCCGCGTGGCCTCCGTCACGGAGTCAGGGCGTGGGCGAGGGTTTCCTGCAGCCAGGTGAGGAAGTCGTAGACCGCGAGCGCGTAGACCGCCGGGTCGTCCGGCGGCAGGCCCGACACCTGCTCCTCGAGCAGGTCGAAGTCGTCGTCCCGCTGGAGTCCGAGCCGCTCCCCCAGCACCAGCCGCACGTCGGTCAGCGCGATGAGCAGCGCGAGCGCCTGGGGCTGCTCGAGCGAGACCTTCTGGTCCTCGATGCCGGACAGCGCCCGGATGGCGGTCGTGAGGTTCGCCGACTTGCGGGCGCGCAGGCCGTCCTCGGTCAGCCGCCGGAACTCAGCCGCGATCTGGTCGTCCTCGCGGTTGGCCGTCGGGAAGATGCGCTCGAGCGCCGGGTCGCGCTCCTGTGGCACCGAACCGGTCAGCCGTGGCACCTGGTCGGCCGCCGACAGGGACACCCCCATGCCGATGCCACCGAGCCCCGCCACGATCTGGTCGAACTCGTCACCGGCCGCGCCGCCGCCGCCGTCGCCGCCGTCCTCAGCGCCAGCCGCGCCGTCCGCGCCGTCCGCGCTGTGCTGGCCACCCGGCACACCCTCGGCCGGCTGCTCGGGCTCGACGAGCTCGAGCACCTGCTCCATCAGCCCGACGACGAGGCCGCGCTCGACCGCGTCGAGCTTCGCGACGTAGCGCCCGTCGCGTCGCTTGAAACCCCGTGCCACGTCAGCTGTCCTTCTGGAAGGTGGCCCACAGGCCGTAGCCCTGGAGCGCCTCGGTGTCGGTCTCCATGCGCTCGCGGGCACCGGTCGAGACGACGGCGCGGCCCTTGGTGTGCACGTCCATCATCAGCCGCTCGGCCTTCGACTTGGAGTAGCCGAAGTAGGTCTGGAAGACGAACGTGACGTAGGACATCAGGTTGACCGGGTCGTTCCACACCAAGGTGATCCACGGGACGTCGACCTCGGCGAGCTCGTCGGTGGCGGCACTCTTCTGCTCGACGGGCGCGAGGGACATCTCGAGAGACATCTCGAGGGACATCTCGACGGGGACAGCATGTGGCACGGCCACCACCTTAGGCTGCCGACGTGACCCCACGTTCACCGAGCAGCCCGTCCAGCACGGCGCTGCTGACCGACCACTACGAGCTCACCATGCTCGAAGCCGCACTGCGCAGCGGTGCGGCCTCCCGGCGCTGCGTGTTCGAGGTGTTCGCCCGGCGCCTGCCCGACGGACGCCGCTACGGCGTCGTGGCCGGGACCGGCCGGCTGATCCCCGCCATCGAGCAGTTCCGGTTCGGCGACGAGGAGCTCGACCAGCTGCGTGGCGTCGTGGACGAGGCGACGCTCGCGTTCCTCGCGGACTACCGCTTCGACGGCGACATCGTCGGGTATGCCGAGGGCGAGTGCTACTTCCCCGGCTCGCCCGTGCTGGTGGTCGAGTCCGACTTCGCGCACGGGGTGGTCCTGGAGACGCTGGTGCTCTCGATCCTCAACCACGACAGCGCCATCGCGTCGGCTGCGTCGCGGATGACGTCGGCTGCGGGCGACCGGCCCTGCATCGAGATGGGCTCTCGCCGCACCCACGAGGAGGCCGCCGTGGCAGCCGCCCGTGCGGCCTACATCGCAGGGTTCGCGACCACGTCGAACCTGGAGGCGGGTCGCCGCTTCGGCGTGCCGACCGCCGGCACCGCGGCGCACGCCTTCACCCTGCTGCACGACGACGAACGGGAGGCGTTCGCCGCCCAGATCGCCGCGCTGGGCAAGGGCACCACCCTGCTGGTCGACACCTACGACGTGCCGGCCGCGGTCGCCCTGGCCGTCGAGCTGGCCGGGCCGGAGCTCGGCGGCGTCCGACTCGACTCGGGCGACCTGCTCGTCCAGGCGCGCGAGGTGCGCGACCAGCTCGACCGGCTCGGCGCCACGGACACCCAGATCATCGTGACGAGCGACCTCGACGAGCACGCCATCGCGGCCCTGGCAGCCGGGCCGGTGGACCGCTACGGCGTGGGGACCTCCCTGGTCACGGGCTCGGGCGCCCCCACCGCGGGGATGGTCTACAAGCTGGTGTCCCGTGAGGACGGCTCCGGCGCGATGGTCGGCGTCGCCAAGCGGAGCAAGGACAAGGCGTCGGTCGCCGGGCGGAAGTACGCCTTGCGTCGGCGCAACGCCCGCGGGATCGCCGAGGAGGAGGTGGTCGGCATCGGCCAACCCCCGCTCGACGACGGGGACGACCGCGCGCTGCTGGTGCCGCTCATGACCGCCGGCCGGGTCGTCGGTGACGGCGCCGGCGACCTCGAGGCCGCCCGCGCCCGGCACACGGCCTCCCGCGCCGAGCTCCCCGCCGCCGCCAGGAGGCTGCAGCGCGGGGAGCCCGCCATCCCGACGACCTACCTCGACACCGAGTGACAGGCCGCCGTGGCAGTAGCGTGCGGAGCATGAGCCGCGCGCTGGTCATCGTCGACGTGCAGAACGACTTCTGCGAGGGCGGTTCGCTCGCCGTGGCCGGCGGCGCCGAGGTGGCGCGACGGATCAGCGAGCACGTGCTCGCCCACCACGAGGAGTATGCCGCGATCGTCGCCACCGCCGACTGGCACGACGACCCGGGCGCCCATTTCAGCGAAACACCAGACTTCGTGGACAGCTGGCCGGCGCACTGCCGAGTGGGCAGCGACGGCGCGCTGTTCCACCCGGCCGCCGAACCCGCGTTCGAGTTCGTGGAGGCGATCTTCCGCAAGGGCCACCACAGCGCGGCCTACAGCGGGTTCGAGGGGCACACGGTGCAGGCCGATGCGACGGTGGGCCTGGCCGAATGGCTGCGCGACCGGGCCATCGAGGAGGTCCACGTGGTCGGCATCGCCACCGACTACTGCGTGCGTGCCACCGCCCTCGACTCCGCCGAGGAGGGCTTCGAGACGACGGTGCTGCTCGACCTGACGGCCGGGGTGGCGCCGGCGAGCACGGCGACGGCACTGGTCGACCTGGCCACAGCGGAGATCACCACGCGCGGCGAGGTCGTGCGCGGGTAGCCGCCCACGCGGCATACCCCGCCTTTCACCGGGACTTTCCCACCCGGACTTCTCACAGACCCCATGACGGGACTGTGCGGCAAGTGTTACGAGCGCTTTACGGCGGTCGCAGGGGTGCGAAACATCCGTTTGTCACGCTTCCCGTGTGACCACGAACCTGACCTCGGGCGACTCCGCCACCGCGACGGCGCCGGCCAGCACGGCCGGCGCCACACCTGGCAGCACCGCTGCCACCACACCTGCCACCACGTCTGCGCCGACCCACCGGTCGGGGCGCTGGATCGACCACTGGGATCCTGAGGACCCCACCTTCTGGCGCGGGGGCGGGCGCTCCATCGCGCGACGCAACCTCAGCCTGTCCATCTTCGCCGAGTTCCTCGGCTTCTGCGTGTGGGCCCTCTGGAGCGTGGTCGTCCCACTGCTGCCGGCGGCCGGGTTCAGCCTCACGCTCGACCAGCAGTTCTGGCTCATCGCCGTGCCCAGCCTGGTCGGCGCGACCGTGCGGATCCCCTACACCTTCGCCGTGCCCCGCTTCGGTGGACGCAACTGGACCATCATCTCGGCACTGCTCCTCCTCATCCCGGCGTCGGCCCTTGCCTGGGTGGTGACGGAGCCCTCGTCGTCCTTCGGCCTGCTCCTCACGTGCGCGGCCCTGGCCGGTTTCGGCGGCGGCAACTTCGCGTCCTCCATGACCAACATCTCCTTCTTCTTCCCCGAGGCGGAGAAGGGCAAGGCCCTGGGCCTCAACGCCGCCGGCGGCAACCTCGGCACCGGCCTCGTGCAGATGGTCGTGCCTGCGGTCATCGTCATCGGGGCGGGCACGCACCTCGAGCGGGCCGGGCTGATGTTCATCCCGCTGGCGTTGATCGCTGCGGTCCTGGCCTGGCGCGGGATGGACAACCTGACCGGGGCCAAGGCGGACTACCGCAGCTTCGCCGCGGCGACCCGCAACCGGCACACGTGGATCATCTCGTTCCTCTACATCGGCACCTTCGGGTCGTTCATCGGCTACTCGGGCGCGTTCCCGACGCTGCTCAAGACGCAGTTCCCCGAGACCCCGACGACCATCGCGTTCCTCGGTGCCCTCATCGGCGCGCTCACCCGGCCGCTGGGCGGCATCGTCGCCGACAAGCTCGGCGGCGCCCGGGTCACGATCGCCTCGTTCGTGCTGCTCGCGGCTGGTGCGCTCGGCGCCATCGAAGGGCTGAAGTCGCACAGCTTCGTCGTGTTCTTCAGCTCCTTCCTCGTGCTCTTCGTCGGGGCAGGCATCGGCAACGGCGCGACCTACCGGATGATCCCCGCGGTCTTCCGCGCCGGCGTCAGCCCGGAGCGCCTCCCGATCGCGCGCAAGACGGCCGCGGGCTGCATCGGGATCGCCGGCGCGGTCGGCGCCTACGGCGGCTTCTTCATCCCCCGCGGCTTCGCGATGGCCAAGGCGCAGTACGGCTCCCTGGTCCCCGCCCTGTGGGTCTTCATCGTCGCCTACCTCCTCATGGCCCTGACGACGTATGCCGTGTACGCGCGGCGGAGCTCGTCGCTCGCCGCCGAGACGATCTGAGCCGGGAAACCCTTTGACCCCCACGCCCCACGCCACCGGCAGCCCGGCTCCCAGCGCCACCAGCGCTGGGAGCCCGGGTGTCGCCACCCACTGTCCGTACTGCGCCCTGCAGTGCGCCCAGACCCTCACGCCCACCCCCGGACTCGACGGTGCCAAGGGCGTCACCGTCGAGGGCCGGGCCTTCCCCACCAACCGGGGAGGCCTGTGCCAGAAGGGCTGGACGAGCGGCGAGGTGCTGACGACACCTGACCGCCTGACCACCCCTCTCGTGCGCGGGGTCGACGGCGAGCTGGCGGCGGCCGGCTGGGACGAGGCCCTGGACCTCGTGGCGGACCGACTGCGCCGCATCCGGAGCGAGGACGGCGCCGACGCGGTGGCCGTGTTCGGCGGTGGTGGCCTGACGAACGAGAAGGCTTACCAGCTGGGGAAGTTCGCCCGCGTCGCGCTCGGCACCGCGAACATCGACTACAACGGCCGGTTCTGCATGAGCAGCGCCGCTGCCGCGGCCAACCGGTCCCTCGGCATCGACCGCGGCCTGCCCTTCCCGCTGACCGACCTGGCCGTTGCCGACGCGGTCCTGCTCCTCGGCAGCAACCTCGCCGAGACGATGCCGCCCTCTGTCGCCCACCTCGCAGACGTGCGCGGGCGCGGCGGGCTCGTGGTCGTCGACCCCCGGCGCAGCGCCACGGCGGACCTCACCAAGGACGGCCAGGGACTGCACCTGCAGCCGGTGCCCGGCACCGACCTCGTCGTTCTCCTCGCGATCGCCCACATCCTGCTGTCGGAGCACCTCACCGACGCCGACTACCTGGAGGCCCGCACCACCGGCCTCGAGGACGTGCGTCGTCGCGCTGCCGCGTGGTGGCCGGAGCGAGCCGAGCAGGTGTCCGGTGTCCCGGCCGGGCTCCTGCGAGACGCTGCCCGGCTGCTGGCCGCCGCGAGTCCCGCCCGGGGCGGCCGTGGAGCGTTCGTCCTCACCGGACGCGGTGTGGAGCAGTCCCGACAGGGAACGGCAACGGTGTCTGCGGCGATCAACCTCGCCCTGCTGCTCGGCCTGCCCGGCCGCGTGGGCAGCGGGTACGGCGCGGTGACCGGACAGGGCAACGGCCAGGGAGGCCGCGAGCACGGCCAGAAGTCCGACCAGCTTCCCGGCTACCGCATGATCGACGACCCCGACGCGCGCGCCCACGTGGCCGGCGTCTGGGGCGTCCCCGCGGCGTCGCTGCCCGGCAAGGGCAAGCCCGCCGTCGAGCTCCTTGCCTCACTGGGCACGCCGGGTGGTCCCCGCGCCCTGCTCGTGCACGGTTCCAACCTGCTGGTCAGTGCCCCCAACGCCCAGCCGGTGGCCGACCGGCTCCGTTCGCTCGACCTCCTCGTGGTCTGCGACTTCGTGCCGTCCGAGACGGCGATGCTCGCCGACGTCGTCCTGCCGGTGACGCAGTGGGCAGAGGAGGAGGGCACGATGACCTCGCTCGAGGGCCGCGTGATCCGACGTCGCAAGGTGGTGGACGCCCCATCAGGCGTGCGCAGCGAGCTGTGGGTCTGGGCCCAGCTCGCCTCCCGACTCGGCTCGGCGGGCACGTGGGACATCGAGCCGAGCCTGGTCTTCGACGAGCTCGCCCGGGCCAGCAAGGGCGGACGTGCCGACTACAGCGGCCTGAGCCACGGCCGTCTCGACACCGGAGAGGCCCTCTACTGGCCATGTCCCGAGGCTGCTCCCGGCGAGGCCCCGCATCCCGGCACCCCCCGGTTGTTCGACGAGTCCTTCCCCACCGCGGACGGGCGCGCCCGCATGGTCGCCGTCGACCACGTCGGACCCGCGGACGACCTGCGCCCGGACGCACCGCTCTACCTGATCACCGGCCGCGTGCTGCAGCACTACCAGTCCGGGGCCCAGACCCGACGCGTTCCGGCGCTGGCGGCCGCGGTCCCCGGCGTCTTCGCCGAGGTGCACCCGCTGCTCGCAGCGCGCCTTGGCGTCGTCGAGGGCGAACGGGTGCGCCTCACGACGAGCCGGGGATCGGTCGCCGTCCCGGCACGCATCACCGACTCCATCCGGCCCGACACGGTGTTCATGCCGTTCCACTGGGCAGGCACCAGCAGCGTGAACCGCCTCACCAGCGACGCGACCGACCCCGTCTCGGGGATGCCCGAGTTCAAGGTGTGCGCCGTCGACGTCACGCCCGCGAGGGTCCAGCTCACGGGCCAGGGCACCCACCACGTGAATGCCGAGGCCCGGGCATGACCCGCCTCGTCGTCGTCGGGAACGGCATGGTCGGCTCGCGGTTCGTCGAGGACCTGCTCGGCGCCGACGTCGCCGGCCGGTTCGAGGTGACGGTCGTCGGGGCCGAGGGGTGCGAGCCCTACAACAGGGTGCTGCTCAGCGAGGTCGTGGCGGGCAAGCACGACCTCGCCGCCCTCACCCTGCCGACTCCCTCCAGCCCCCGGCTGCAGGTGATGCGTGGCGAGAGCGTGACCCACGTGGACCGTGAGGACCGGCTCGTGGTCACCACCGACGGTTCGCGCCTGCGCTACGACCGCCTCGTCCTCGCCACGGGCTCCGCGGCGAGAGTCCCCCCACTCCCCGGTCTGTGGACCGGCAACCACCTCACCAGCGGCGTTCATGCCCTGCGCACCATCGACGACGCCCGTGAGATCGTMGCGGCCACGCTGAACGCCCACCGCGCCGTCGTCCTCGGGGCGGGAGTCCTCGGTATGGAAGCCGCGTGCGGGCTCGCCAGACGTGGGGTCGCCGTCACAGTCGTCCACCCCGCGAGCACCCTCATGGAGCGCCAGCTCGACGAGGAGGCCGGGCGGGTCGTCGAGCTCGCGATGTCGGGTCTCGGCATCGACCACCGCGTGGGTGTGGGCGCGACCGAAGCCCTGGTCGAGGGCGGTCGGCTGCACGGCCTTCGCCTCGACGACGGTGAGGTCGTCCCCGCCGACCTCCTCGTGCTCGCGACGGGCACCATCGCCAGCACCGCTCTGGCCAGGGCAGCGGGCCTCACGGTTGACCGGGGCGTCGTCGTCGACGACACCCTTCGCTCCCCCGACGACGCCCGGGTCTTCGCCCTCGGCGACTGCGCCCAGCCTCCCGAGGGCGGCACCGGTCTGGTCGCCCAGGGATGGGACCAGTCGCGACGGCTCGCCGCGCACCTGTGCGGAGACGCGACCACACCGGACGCCTCAGCCCCTCGGCCGAGCTCCACGTCGCGGCAACCGTCGGCGGTCGGGAGCGACGTCGTGCGGCTCAAGGCCCACGGCCTCGACGTCGTGACCATGGGGGTGTGCGGGTCGCAGCGCGCCGATGACCCGGCGCAGCGCACGCTGCGCCTCAGCGACCCCGACGTCGGCCGCCACATCGAGGTGGTCGTGTCCGGCGGAAGGCTCGTCGGCGCCACCTGTGTCGGTGCGGGCGCGGTCGCGGCAGACCTCGTCACGACGTACACGCGACGCACCCCTGTTCCTGCCGACCCGGCATACCTGCTGCTGCCGGCCCTCATGCCGCACCCGGCCAGCGCACCCACCTCACCCGCCGCCCTCCCCGACGACACAACGATCTGCCGCTGCAACGGCGTCACCAAGGCCGACATCTCCGCGTGCGTGCACGAGGGGGCCACCAGCGTGGACCAGGTCGCCGGCGCCACCCGCGCCACCACGGGCTGCGGGGGCTGCACCGACGACGTGTGCGCCCTCGTGGACTGGCTCTCGTCGAGCGCCGGCCCCACCGCAGCGGCCGACACCGCCCCCGCCCACTCCTCACCCTCCGACGTCCGTCCGGGTGAGAACCACGTAACGAAGGGGAAACACGTGATCCACAGCCCTGAAACGGCAGTCTCCTAACGTGGCCGCCATGGTCCAGAACCCGTCTCCGCGCCAGCTCGTGGTGGTCGGCGGCGGCATGGTCGCCCGACGCCTCGTGGACGCCCTGCGTTCGCGCGACGCCGCCGGTGCGTGGGCGGTGACGCTGCTTTGCGAGGAGCCGCGGGCCCCGTACGACCGGGTCGCCCTCACGTCGTACTTCACCGGACGCGACCCCGACGACCTCGCCCTCGGTGGCCAGGAGCTCTGGGACGACCCGCTGGTGACCCTGCGCCGCGGCGTCGCCGCCACGGCGGTCGACCGCGAGGCCCGCACCGTGGCCACGTCGGACGGCCGCACGCTCCCCTACGACTCGCTCGTCCTGGCGACGGGTTCGTATGCCGCCGTGCCCCCGGTCCCCGGCAAGGACCTCCGCGGCGCCTTCGTCTACCGCACCATCGACGACGTGGCCGACCTGCGGGCCTACGTCGAGAAGCTGCGCGACGAGCTCGGCCGTCCCCTGCGCGGAGCAGTCGTCGGCGGCGGGCTCCTGGGACTCGAGGCAGCCGGAGCCCTGACCGCGCTCGAGGTCGGCACCACGGTCGTCGAGTTCGCCCCTCGCCTCATGCCGCTCCAGGTCGACGACGGCGGCGGCGAGGCCCTTCGCCGCCTCATCGAAGCCCTGGGCGTCACCGTCCGCACCAGCACCGCCACGTCCAAGATCGTGGGACGCCTCGGGCGCGTCGCCAGGATGGAGTTCGCCGAGGGCGCTCCGCTCGACGTCGACGTGGTCATCTTCGCCGTCGGTGTCCGACCGCGCGACGAGCTCGCCCGGGACGCCGGCCTCGAGGTCGGAGAGCGTGGGGGCGTCGTCGTCGACGACTCCTGCGCGACGGCCGACCCTGCCGTCTGGGCCGTCGGCGAGGTCGCCTGCATCGGTGGCCGCACCCTCGGCCTCGTCGCCCCCGGCTACACCATGGCCGAGATCGTCGCCGACCGGCTGCTCGGTGGTGAGGGCACCTTCCCCGGCGCCGACCTCTCCACCAAGCTCAAACTGCTCGGGGTCGACGTCGCGTCCTTCGGCGACGCCTTCGCGGCCGAGCCCGGCGGCCTCGAGGTCGTCATCTCCGACCCTGTCGCCGGCGTCTACAAGAAGCTCGTGATGTCCGACGACGCCCGCACCCTGCGCGGCGGCATCCTCGTCGGGGACGCCAGTGCGTACGCCGCCCTGCGCCCGATGGTGGGGCGCCCCCTGGGTGGCGACCCGGCGGCATACCTCCTCCCCGAGGGGGCCGCGCCGGCACCGGCGGGCGACCTGCCCGACGACGCGACGGTGTGTTCCTGCAACAACGTCTCCGCCGGCGAGATCCGGTGCTCGGTCACCGACGCCGGCTGCACCGACCTCGCCGGGGTGAAGGCGTGCACGCGGGCTGGGACCAGCTGCGGCTCCTGCCTCCCGCTCGTCAAGCGCCTCGTCACCACCGAGCTGGAGAAGTCCGGCGTGGAGGTGAGCAACGCGCTGTGCGAGCACTTCGCGCTCTCGCGGGCGCAGCTGTTCGACGTGGTCCGCGTCCAGGGCCTGACGACCTTCAGCGAGATCATCGGCCGCCACGGCACCGGTCGCGGCTGCGACATCTGCAAGCCCGTGATCGGCTCCATCCTCGCCTCACTGGGCACCGGGCACATCCTCGAGGGCGAGCGGGCGTCGTTGCAGGACACCAACGACCACGTCATGGCCAACCTCCAGAAGGACGGTTCCTACTCGGTCGTCCCGCGCATCCCCGGGGGCGAGATCACCCCCGAGGGGCTGATCGTCATCGGTGAGGTCGCCAAGGACTTCGGGCTCTACACCAAGATCACCGGCGGCCAGCGCATCGACCTGTTCGGCGCTCGCATCGAGCAGCTCCCGAAGATCTGGAAGCGGCTCGTCGACGCGGGTTTCGAGTCAGGTCACGCGTACGGCAAGTCCCTGCGCACGGTGAAGTCGTGCGTCGGGTCGACGTGGTGCCGCTACGGCGTGCAGGACTCGGTCGGCCTCGCCATCGCGCTGGAGCTGCGCTACCGCGGGCTGCGGTCCCCGCACAAGCTCAAGCTGGGAGTGTCCGGCTGCGCGCGGGAGTGCGCCGAGGCACGCGGCAAGGACGTCGGTGTCATCGCGACCGACAACGGCTGGAACCTCTACGTGGGCGGCAACGGCGGGTTCACGCCGAAGCACGCCCAGCTGCTGGCCGAGGACCTCGACACCGAGACCCTCGTCCGCACCATCGACCGCTTCCTCATGTACTACATCCGCACCGCGGACCGGTTGCAGCGCACCGCGATGTGGGTCGAGGACCACGAAGGCGGGCTCGACGCCATCCGGGCGGTCGTCCTCGAGGACAGCCTCGGCATCGGCGCAGACCTCGACGAGGCGATGGCGGGCCACGTCGACGGCTACGAGGACGAGTGGGCCGCCGCGTTGGACGACCCCGAGAAGCTGCGCCGGTTCGGGTCGTTCGTCAACGCACCCGACCAGGCCGACGACTCCCTCGCCTACGTGAACGAACGCGGTCAGGCCCGACCGGCCACGCCGTCCGAACGCACCGATGGCGCAGTGCTCATCGCCGGAACGACCTTGGAGGTACGCCGATGACCGCCGAGATGAGCCTCTCGCCACGGGCTTCCGAGGCGAGCTGGCACCCGGTCTGCGCCCTCGAGGACCTGCCCCGCGAGCGCGGTGCTTGTGCGCTGGTGGACGGCGTCCAGATCGCGTTGTTCCGTGCCTACGACGACGCCGTGTATGCCGTGCAGCAGCTCGACCCCTACAGCGGCGCCCACGTCATGTCGCGTGGCATCGTCGGCACCCGGGGTGGGGCGCCCACCGTCGCGTCACCGATGTACAAGCAGGTCTTCGACCTGCGCACCGGCGAGTGCCTCGACTCCGTGGGCAAGGACGCTCGTCAGCTGCTCGTGTACCCGGTGCAGGTGGCCGACGACGTGATCAGCATCGGACTTCCGGTCCTGCCCGGTCAGCCTGAGCTGCCCGTCCAGCGCGGTGCCGGATGACGACCCTCGTCGGCCTCGAGGTCGCGGATCGCCCCGTCCTGGTCGTCGGGGGCGGCCCCGTTGCCGCACGCCGGGCTGCCCGGCTGGTCGCGGACGGCGCATCGGTCACCGTGGTGTCCCCCCACCTGTGCGAGGACCTCGTCGACCTGGTCGCCCAGGGGCAGCTGGTCTGGCACGACAGGGAGGTCGAGGAGTCCGACGTCGAGGGCGTCTGGCTCGTCCACGCAACCACTGACGACCCCCGCACGAACACCCTGGTCTGCGCGTGGGCGACCGCCCGTCGGGTGTGGAGCATCTGTGCCAGTGCAGCCGAGCACGGCACTGCCCGAACCCCGGCGACGACCGACCTGGCCGGGCTGGGCGTCGCGGTCGTGTCCCACGGCACGCCGGACCCCGCCCGCGCTCGCGCCGTCCGCGACCAGCTCGCGGCGAGCCTGCGCGACGGCGAGGTCGACCTGCGACGCCGCCGTGCGCGAGCCGGCCAGGGGCGGGTGGTGCTCGTCGGTGGCGGGCCAGGCGCTGCGGACCTGATGACCCTGCGCGCGCGGCGCATCCTGTCCGAGGCGGATGTCGTCGTCACCGACAGGCTCGGCCCGACCAGCGTGCTCGCCGACCTGCCGTCCGACGTCGAGGTCATCGACGTCGGGAAGACCCCGGGCCTGCATGCCGTCACCCAGGAGGAGATCAACGCCATCCTGGTGGAGCAGGCGGAGCGTGGTCGGCTGGTCGTGCGCCTCAAGGGTGGCGATCCCTTCCTCTTCGGACGCGGTGGCGAGGAGCAGCTGGCACTGGCTGCCCACGGCATACCGGTCGAGGTCGTGCCGGGCGTCAGCTCGGCGTTGTCCGCCCCTGCCGTGGCAGGCATTCCCGTCACCCACCGAGGCACGGTGGGTGCCCTGCACGTGGCCCATGGTCACGGCCGGCTCGACGACACCGCGGTCTCCGCCGTCGTCCGCCGTGAGGCGACCMTGGTGGTGCTGATGGGCATCTCCCTGCTGGCCGACCACGTGTCCCGGCTGCTGGACGCCGGGGCCTCCGGCGCGGTGCCCGTCGCCATCATCGAGAACGCCAGCCTGCCCACCCAGCGGGTGAGCCGGGGGACCATCTCGACCATCGTCGAAGTCGCCGCCGAGCGCGCGGTGAGGGCTCCGGCAGTGATCGTCGTCGGCGCCGTTGCCGCAGCGGGGTTCCTCGAGGGCGGCGAGTGAGCGCTCGCCTGGGCCAGGTGATGGCCGGCTGCGTCGTGCTCATCACGGCGGACCGGCGATCCGGCGAGCTCGCCTCCGCCCTGACCCGCCGCGGCGCCACCGTCCGGCACGCTCCGGCGATCAGCATCGTGCCGCACGAGCACGACGACGAGCTGATCGCCCACACCAGGGAGCTGCTCGCCGAGCCCCCTGAGACCGTCGTGATCACCACCGGTATCGGGTTCCGTGGGTGGGTGGAAGCGGCCGACGCGGCCGGCCTGGCCGAGCAGCTCTTCGGGGTGCTCTCGAAGGCACGCCTCATCGCGCGGGGCCCCAAGGCGCACGGCGCGATCCAGGCTGCCGGGCTGCAGGCCGACTGGGTGGCGGAGTCCGAGACGAGCGCCGAGATCCTCGAGCTGCTGCTCGCGGAAGGCGTGGCCCAGCAACGGATCGCGGTGCAGCACCATGGTGCGGGCGCGGACGGCCTCGACACGGAGCTCACCGCGGCGGGGGCGTTGGTGCGCAGCCTGGTCGTGTACCGCTGGGGGCCGCCACCCGATCCGGTGGCGCTGAAGCTGTCCGTCATCGCGGCCGCAGAGGGAGAGATCGACGCCGCCGTCTTCACCTCGGCGCCCGGAGCAGCCGCCTGGTTGGCCGAGGTCGACGCGCAGGGACTCGGCGAGCACGTCCTGGCGAGGATCCGCAGCGGCACGATGGTGATGGCTGCGGTTGGCCCGATCACGGCCAAACCATTGCAGGACAGGGGAATAGAGCCGATCGTGCCCGATCGGGGCCGTCTCGGCGCCCTGGTGCGCACCCTCGTGAGCCACTACGAACAAGCCCAGACCTCCGCCGTCCTGACGAGCGCCGGGCGCCTTCAGGTCCGTCGCACCGTCGCCCTGCTCGACGACCACGTGCTGCCCGTGTCCCCCAGCGGGCTGGAGGTGCTGCGCGTGCTGACCTCTGCCGGGGGCGAGGTCGTCACGCGCGCGCAGGTCCTGGCGGTGCTGCCCGGCGACTCGACCGATCCCCACACCGCCGAAGTGGCCGTGGCCCGGCTTCGCGAGGCGGTCGGACACAAGGGGCTCATCCAGACGGTCGTCAAGCGCGGTTACCGACTCGCGATCTGACGCCCGCCGGCGCTAGTGCCGACCGCCTTCTGCTGCACCCTCGACGACCACTGGCTCACCATTGGCGACCAGCTTCCAGTCGTAGGTCGTGAACGTGGTCGGGTCGATGGGCTCGTTGTTGGCTCCCTTGTCGACGGTCCAGTCGATCAGGAGCTGCCGGATCTCGACCTGCGCGTTGTACAGCACCGGCGCAGTGGTCACTCCGGGGAAGCCGCCACCACCGGACTGGCGGTAGTTGTTGATCGCGATGACGAACTGCGCCGCAGGATCGATCGCCTCGCCGTGGTAGGTGAGGTTGGCGATCCGCTGCCCCACGGGCTGGGCGATGTCGATGTCGTAGGCCAGCGAGAAGTCCAGGCCGCCCATGATGTCGTAGTTGTAGTCCGGGATGGCGGAGCCCGTCGTGGGGCTCAGGGCACCCGTCACGTCGTCCGGCGCGTACGGTCCGGTGCCGCTGACGGTCTCGAAGAAGGCGGCCGAGTACTCGAGGTAGGCCTTGACCTGCGCGCCGGTGAAGCGGATCCCCAGGAGCGTGTTGTCGTAGATGTAGAGGCCGGCGATGTCGCGGACCGTGACGTTGCCGGCGGGGATGGCGGCTTCGCGGTTGAACGGCGCGGCGATCGACAGCACCGGCAGCACTTCGTCGGGGGTGCCCACGAGGGCGGCCTTCACGGCTTCGGCCTGCACGCGGTTGATGAAGTCGATCGCGGCCGTGTCCTCGAACCGTGCCGTCGCCGCCGACATGGCGACGGTGCACCTGCCGATGACCGAGTTGACGTAGGTGCGCACGATCGCGTGGTCGTCACGGACCAGGTCGGCCACCGCCGGGTCCTCAGGGACCGAGTTGGCGTTGAGCACGTGCGAGTGGGCGGCGGCCAGCTGCCAGCGCCCCTTGACCAGCTCGAGGTCGAAGTCCATCACGGACAGCCGCATGCCCCACTTCAGCGGCTCGGTCAGCAGGACCTTCTTTCCCGGCGTGACCTTGCTGGCCACGAGGTCCTCGATGATCTCGACGTGGGCGTGACCGACGAGCACGGCGTCCACCCCGGCCACCTCTTCGGCCAGCTGGCGCGACGCGTTCTCCGGGAACGGCAGGGCGTCACCGTAGGACGACCCGGGCTTGGCCCCCGAGTGGCAGGACACGATGACCAGGTCGCAGCCTGCCGCCTTGAGCCTGGGGACCATGACCTTGGCCTGCTCGACGATGCCGGGGAAGCGGACCTGACCCTCGACGTTCGCCTTGTCCCAGATGGCGACGCCCGGCGTCACCAGGCCGAGGATGCCGACCTTCACGTCCTTGCCGCCACGAGCCTTGAAGGTGCGGATGAGGTAGGGCTTGAAGATCGGGGCGCCGGTGGCCCAGTCGACCGAGTTGGCGCTGAGCAGGGGGAAGTCGCACTGCGACTCGAAGGTGCGCAGGGTGTCCAGGCCGTAGTTGTACTCGTGGTTGCCGAGCGCCGCCGCGTCGTAGCCGATGGCGTTCATGGCCTTGGCCATCGGGTGGACCGAGCCGCCGGTGATCGGGTCGACCTTGGCGTAGTAGTAGGACAGGGGCGTGCCCTGGATCGTGTCACCGGCGTCCAGCAGGAGGGTGTTGGCCTCGCCCCGCTCGGCGCGCATCGCCGTCACGAGGGTCGAGATCTTGGCCAGGCCGATGTCGTTGTGGGCCGGGTCGTCGTACTCGACGTCCTTGAAGTAGTCCCAGTTGAAGACGTTGCCGTGGGTGTCGGTGGTCCCCAGCACGGTGAGCCGGAACCGACCCGGCGTGCCGGCCGCCACTGGCCTCGGGTCAGGCCCCGCGTCGGGCGCTGCGTCCGCACGCGTCGCGCCCCCGAAGAAGGCTGCCCCGGCTCCGCCGACCACGGCCAGCGCGATCATCTCGCGACGGCTGCGCTCCTGCAGGGCGAGGTCCTGAACGGCGGTGCGGGGCGACGTCACGATTGCCTCCAACGACAGGTGGCCGGGGACTCGACGGAGTGCCCGGGGGCGCAGGCCACGGCTGCGTCGACGTGGCGGGGTCTTCCACCCTAACCCGTGTGGCGGATACCCGACCACGATGTGCACAAAAACGGCATTGTGCACAGAACCCGCCGTCACCCGATGCTGTAGTCCGATCCGTCGGCACCTCGCGTGGCTCCACGGGAGGCAGCGCCACCGCGGCTCCACGACCAGGCGTACTTGCCGTCGTCGACCGTCCTGCCGCCCTCGCCGAGCTCGAGCGGGCGGAAGGTGTCGACCATGACCGCCAGCTCGTCGAAGTACTCCACGCCGATCGAGGCCTCGGAGGCACCGGGCTGCGGCCCGTGCGCATGCCCGCCGGGGTGCACCGAGACGGAGCCCTTGCCGATACCCGACCCCTTGCGGGCCTCGTAGTCGCCGTCGACGTAGAACATGATCTCGTCGCTGTCGACGTTGGAGTGGTAGTAGGGCACGGGGATCGACAGCGGGTGGTAGTCGACCTTGCGCGGCACGAAGTTGCAGATGACGAAGTTCCAGCCCTCGAAGACCTGGTGCACCGGCGGCGGCTGGTGCACCCGCCCGGTGATCGGCTCGAAGTCGCGGACGTTGAACGCGTAGGGGTACAGGCAGCCGTCCCAGCCGACCACGTCGAGTGGGTGGAACGGGAGCGTGTGGACGGTGCCCACGAGACCGCCACTGCTCGACGGACCGTTCCCGCGGTGCTTGATGAAGACCTCGGTCTCGTCGTCCGCCTTGCTGCCCACGTCCTCCGCCAGGAGCGGACCGGCCGGCCCGCGCAGGTCGCGCTCGCAGTAGGGGGCGTGCTCGAGCAGCTGGCCGTACTTGCTCAGGTAGCGTTTCGGCGGCGTGATGTGCGAGTTGGCCTCGATGCAGTAGACCCGCAGGGGCTCCTTGCTGGAGCGCTTCGGGATCCACCGGTGCGTGGTGGCCCGGGGGATCACGAGGTAGTCGCCCTCGGCGACGTCGAACGCCCCGAACACCGTCTCGACCCGAGCCTTGCCGCGCTCGACGTAGACGCACTCGTCGCCGATCCCGTTGCGGTACCAGGGGCTGGGAGCCCCCGCCACGGCATACGAGATGCGGACGTCACCGTTGCCGAGGACGAGGCGTCGCCCGGTCACGACGTCGGTGTTCTTCACGTCCTTGGCCTCGAAGAGGTCGTGCAGCCTGAGGTGCCGCGGCACGAGCGGGTGGTTCGGCGTCGTCGACAGGTCACCGATGGACCACTCGCGGGCGCCTGCGATGGTCGAGGGGATGTTGCGGTGGTAGAGCAGCGAGGAGTCCGAGGAGAAGCCTTCCTCCCCCATGAGCTCCTCGTAGTAGAGCTCGCCCTTCGTGCCGCGGCCTGCCGGCCGGCGGTGCTGGGTGTGCCTCTTGGGCGGGATGCTGCCCATCGCCTGGTAGTGCGCCACAGGTCCACCTCGGTGTGGTCTCGCGTCGGTCCGGGCCGGGTCCTCGGCCCCGTCCCACCCTAGTAGCCTGCCCGTCATGCCATCGCTGTCGGATGCCGCCGCCGACCGCCCGGCCGAGCCCTCGCTATTCGCCTCACTCGTCGACGACGCCGCTGTCTTCCCCCCGGGCAACGCACCCCTCCCCGAGGCGGTGCGCCTGCACCGCCTCCACCGCACCAGTGGGTATGCCGCGTGCGTGGGTCCGCTCCTCGTCCCCGCCTCCGCCGCCGGCGACCTCGGCCCTCTGCTCGACGGCACACGCCTGACCATGGCGGTCATCGGCCGGCCGGGCACCCCCGGCGCCGAGGTGGCCGCCGCCGTGCGGCGGCTCCGCTCGACCGAGCACGTCGAGGTGGCCGGGGTCGAGCTCGGCTGGGCCCCCGGCTGGCGGGTCACCGACTTCGGCGACCTGCCCGTCAGCCTCGAGGTGCCGCGGGGACCCGACCAGCTCGCCGCGATCGCCGACATCGCTGCGGATGCCTCGGATTCCGTTGCGCGGCAGGCGAAGTTCCGCACCGGTGCGACCGAGACCTGGGCGTGGCCGGACGAGACCGAGCTCGCGACCTTCGTGCGCAACGCCATCGACCACGACCTCGGCTTCAAGCTGACCGGCGGCCTGCACCACGTCGTCCGTGGCACCCACGACGGCCAGGAGCAGCACGGCCTGCTCAACGTCCTCGCCGCGGTGCGGTGGGCCCTCAACGGCGAGGACGTCGATGAGCTCGTTCCCCTTCTGGCGGAGCGTGATCCGGCCGTCCTCGTCCCCCAGATCACCCGCATGAGCGCCGCTGACGCGGCGATCGTGCGGGCCTTCTTCACGGCATACGGATGCTGTGAGGTGACCGACCCGATCGGCGAGCTCACCACGCTCGGCCTCGTCCAAGGAGCCTGACTTGTCCTCCCCCAGCACCTGGCTCGACCTTCCCGCCGACCACCCGTTCGGGCTCGCCCACCTCCCCTTCGGCGTCTTCTCGACGGCGGACACCGCACCACGGGTCGGCGTGCGGATCGGCGACTGGGTGCTCGACGCCAGCGAGGTGGCGCGGATCGGCCGCGACGCCCACGGCGTGGGCGACGGTCCGGACCTCACGGCGGCGTGGGAGCAGCCCAGCCTCAACGCGTTCCTCGAGCTGGGGCACGAGGCCTGGGCAGTCGCGCGCGCGTGGCTCATCGAGATCCTCTCCGAGGACGTGCACGAGGAGGGCGTCAGGCCACACCTGGTGCCGCTCGACGACGTCGCCCTGCACCTGCCGATCGAGGTCGCCGACTACGTCGACTTCTACGCCAGCGAGCACCACGCGACCAACGTGGGGCGCATCTTCCGCCCCGACTCCGAACCGCTCACCCCGAACTGGAAGCACCTGCCCATCGGCTACCACGGTCGCTCCGGCACCGTCATCGTCTCCGGGACCGACGTCGTGCGGCCGCAGGGCCAGCGCAAGGCCCCGACCGACGCATCGCCGACCTTCGGGCCGAGCCGCAAGCTCGACATCGAGGCCGAGCTGGGCTTCGTCGTGGGCGGCAGCACCACCCTGGGCGACCCGGTCGACGTCGGCCGGGCCGCCGAGGACCACCTGTTCGGTGTCGTCCTGCTCAACGACTGGAGCGCCCGCGACATCCAGGCCTGGGAGTACGTCCCGCTGGGCCCCTTCCTCGGCAAGTCCTTCGGGACGTCGATCGGCGCCTGGGTCACGCCGATGGCTGCCCTGCAGGCGGCACGCGTGCCGCTGCCCGGCCAGGACCCCGAGCCGCTGCCCTACCTGCGCGGCGGAGCGGACTCCGTGTTCGGGCTGGACCTGCACCTCGAGGTGGAGTGGAACGGCACCGTCGTCGCCCGTCCCGAGTTCCGCGACATGTACTGGTCGCCCGCCCAGATGCTGGCCCACCTGTCCGTCAATGGCGCCTCGATCCGCAGCGGTGACCTGTTCGGCTCGGGCACCATCTCCGGGGAGGCGAAGGACACTCGCGGCAGCTTCCTCGAGCTCTCGTGGAACGGAACCGAACCGGTCCGGCTGGAGGACGGCAGCGAACGCACCTTCCTCGAGGACGGCGACACCGTCGTGCTGCGAGCCACCGCTCCGGGGACCGACGGTTCACGCCTCGGACTCGGAGAGGTCGTGGGGCGGATCGTCCCCGCCCGCTGAACGAACGCTAGCTGCGGGGCTGCTTGCCGACGACCACGTTGGTCTTGGCGAGCTTGTCGTGCAGCGCCTGCTTCTTGTCGTCCCACGCGGGCCACAGGAGGTCCACCAGGGCGGCCAGCGAGAAGACGTTGCCGAGCAGGGGGATGTTGCCGAGCAGGCCGAGGATGGCCTGCACCGAGGTCCGCTTGGCGGCGACGGCCACCGTCAGCGGTCCCGGGCGCTCGCGCAGCCGCACGCTGATCCCGAGTGCGGACTTGCCGGGAGTCGCCCCCGTGCGAGTCAGGAAGAAGACGGCGTAGCCGAACCCGATCGCGGCGGCGACCGCCCCGAAGGCCAGCAGGTAGCCGTAGTTCACGTTGTTGGCGGTGATGGTCTCCAGCGTCGAGGCGTTCCCCGAGTCGACGGCGTTGGTGATCTCGTCCCACACGGGCTCGATGGCCTTGAACGCCAGCCAGCCGCCCAGGAGCATGAGGATGAGGAACTGGATGATGCCGTCGATGAGGTAGGCGCCGACCCGCTGCCAGTAGCCCGCGAGCGGCTGGCCGTCGGGCGTGGTCGCCACGGCCTGCATCCCCGGGTAGGCGGGGGCGTTCCAGCCGCCCTGCTGCGGTGCACCGGGGAACTGCGGGTTCTGCTGACCCGGGAACTGCTGGCCCGGGAAGTGCTGGCCCGGGAAGTGCTGGCCCGGGAACTGCTGGCCCGGCGCCCCCGTTCCGGGAGCCGGCGGCGCGGCATACCCACCCGGCGCCGTCGGCGATTGACCCTGGGACTGGTCCTGCGGCTGACCCTGTGCCTGRCCCGGGTACTGGGGCGGGTGTCCCTGGCCCGGGTACTGCTGCTGCCCGGCCTGGGACGCCGCCGCCGTCGGACGAGTCGACCGGGGGGTCGTGTGGTTGCTCCAGACGACACCGTCGAAGTAGCGCAGCTGCTGGTCGTTCTCGGGGTCGTCGTACCAGCCGGCTTTCGTGGGCATGTCCATGTGCCCAGCCTCTCACGCTGGCTGCGGGCTCCCCGACAGTCATCCCACCCTGCGTGCGCCCGTCATGCCACGAGCACACAGCGAGGTATGCCGGGTGGGTGACCACCCGGCATACCGGCGCGTGTCCTGCGCCTGTGGCTCAGAGGTTGCCGCGGGCGTCCTGCTCGCGCTCGATGGCCTCGAAGAGGGCCTTGAAGTTGCCCTTGCCGAAGCCGAGCGAACCGTGCCGCTCGATGATCTCGAAGAAGACGGTCGGGCGGTCGCCGAGCGGCTTGGTGAAGATCTGCAGGAGGTAGCCGTCCTCGTCACGGTCGACGAGGATCTTGCGCTTCTGCAGCTCCTCGATCGGGGCACGCACCTCACCGATGCGGGAGCGCAGCTCGTCGTCCTCGTAGTAGGAGTCCGGGGTGTCGAGGAACTCCACGCCGTTGGCACGCAGCTCGTCGACGGTGCGCAGGATGTCGTTCGTCGCCAGCGCGAGGTGCTGGGCCCCGGGACCGTTGTAGAACTCGAGGTACTCGTCGATCTGGCTCTTGCGCTTGGCGATCGCCGGCTCGTTGAGGGGGAACTTCACCCGGTGGTTGCCGTTGGCGACGACCTTGGACATGAGGGCGGAGTAGTCGGTGGCAATGTCGTCGCCGATGAACTCGGCCATGTTCACGAAGCCCATGACCTTGTTGTAGAAGGTCACCCACTCGTCCATCTTGCCGAGCTCGACGTTGCCGACGATGTGGTCCAGGGCCTGGAAGAGGCGCTTGGGGGCACCATCGCGCTTGACCCAGGTCGACTGCCGCGCGACGTAGCCGGGCAGGTAGGGACCGGTGTAGCGGGAACGGTCCACGAGGGTGTGCACGGTGTCGCCGTAGGTCGCGATCGACGCGATGCGCACGGTGCCGTGCTCGTCGGTGACGTCCTCGGCCTCGCGGACCACGCGAGCGCCCGCGGCCTTGGCCTGGGCGACGCACTTGTCGACGTCGGGGACCTCGAGGGAGATGTCGACGACACCGTCACCGTGCTTGGCGTGGTGCTCGATGAGCGGGCTGTCGGGGCTGACCGCGCCGTTGACGACGAACCGGATCGAGCCCGACTTGAGGACGAACGACTTGTGGTCGCGCTGACCGTTCTCGGGGCCGCTGTAGGCGACCAGCTCCATCCCCCACGCCGACTGGTAGTAGTGCGCGGTCTGGCTGGCGTTGCCGACGACGAACACGATGGCGTCCCACCCGGTGACCGGGAACGGGTCCTTGCTCTCGTCGTACTCGACGAGGCCGACCAGCTGCTTGAGCTGTTCGATGTCGAGGTTGGCCTCGCGCTCCTGCGGGGTCAGGTCAAGGGTGGTGTCCGTCGCGTGGGTGGTCATCTGTGCAGCGTGACGCGTGGCCACCGAGTGTGCAACTGTATGCCGCTGCGGTGCACACTCTGCGCAGAATGCTGGCTTGGAGGGCCTCCCCGATAGACAATGTGACCATGGATCTGGACGAGCTCGACGGACGGCTGATCGCCCTGTTCACCACCGCGCCGCAGATCGGTGTGCTGGGGGCCTCGCGCGAGCTCGGGGTCGCGCGGGGGACGGTGCAGGCCCGGATCGACCGACTGGTCGAGCGGGGTGTCATCCGGTCGTGGGCGCCGCAGATCGAGCCGGCGGCGATGGGCTACCCGGTGTCGGCGTTCTGCACGCTGGAGATCCGCCAGGGCCGGGGCCACTCCCCCGTGGTCGACCACCTGTCGCGCATCCCCGAGGTGCTGGAGGCACACACGATCACCGGCTCGGGAGACCTGTACATCCACATCGTCGCGCGCGACAACGCCGACCTGCAGCGCGTCATCGATGCCGTGGTCGACGACGAGCACGTCATCCGGGCCAACACCGCCATCTCGCTGGCCACGCGCATCCCGCTGCGCACCCTGCCGCTGGTCCAGGCGGCATCCGGCAGCTGACCCAGCCTGCACTTCTGGCCACCCATCGCGCACGCGAGCCCGGAATCCGGGGCAGCTCCGTGCACCAGTGGCCAGAAGTGCGGGAGAGAGAAGTGCGGGAGGGAGAGGGGTCAGGCGTCGAGGCGGAAGCCGAGCTTGACGGTCACCTGCCAGTGGGCGATGGCACCGTCGGTGATCTGCCCGCGGACGCTCTGCACCTCGAACCAGTCGAGGTTCCGCACCGTCTTGGCGGCCTGGGTGACGGCGTTCGCGACGGCGGACTCGACGCTGTCGGGTGAGGTGCCGACGACCTCGGAGATGGAGTACACGTGGTTGGCCATGGCCTGCTCCGTCCTCGGCGGCCCAGCGTCGCCGTCCTCGTCACGCTAGCGGCGCAGGGCTCGCGGGACCACCCTCAGAGGTGGTCGCCGACGAAGAACCAGGTGAAGAAGGCGATGCCCAGCAGCATGCCGACGTGCCCCAGCGCGGACAGCCACGGGCCGTGCGCCCAGCCGTCGTCGGTGGCCCCCGTGGCATGACGGCCACGGGTGGGTACCCATCGGGCCAGCACCAGCAGGCCGATCACGACCACCGCCCACCACGCAACCATGGCCACCCAGCCCACCAGCCGCGGCGCGCCGACCAGCCAGCCGATCCACGCGCCGAGGGCAACGACCCCGAGCGACGTGTGCGTGTTCAGCAGGACACGCGGGGTCTCGGTCACCCCCGACTGCTTCTCGGTGGCGATGAGCCGCGAGCGGGTGAGCAGCACGACCACCGCCGCGAGCGCGGTGAGCATCCAGACGAGGTTGACGAGGTCCACGCCCGCCAGCCTGTCGTGAACAGCCGCCACCACGCAACGTCCAGGCGGCGGACCTCAGGCTAGACCGAGGAGAAGGCGTCGGGGTCGGTGCCCAGCCGGGCCCGAAAGGCGCTGTCGAGGGCTGCGTCGTCCTCGATGGCCTCGTCGTAGTGGTCGTCCGACGACAGCTCGAGGACGCTCGCCCGGTCGTGGTCGTCGAGTGCCCCCGCTGCGATCTCGCGACGCACCGCCGCGATGGCCTCCGATGCTGCCGGCACGTGGAGCCACCGGTAGCCGGCCTCGGCGGCGTCCAGCTCCTCGTCGGTCATGTTCTGGACGGCATCCAGGACGCCACCCGACATCGCGGAGCTGTGCAACCTCAACGCAGCAGCGAGCGCCTGGTCACCGACGCCCGGGGTCGGGCCACCGGCCTCGAGCGCCGCGCGGTTCCAGATGGTGTCAGCCTCGTCCATGGGGGCAGCATGTCACCTCATCCCTGCCCGGCGCAGGACGAACACCGTCACCGTCCGCGTGGTGGCCGTCCCGGCCGCCGGTCGCKGGCCCCCGGACCGGTGCGCCAGTGCCGGGACGTCGGCGCGCGCGTGCTCAGCAGGGACTGCACCAGCGCCGTCGTCCGAGGGTCTGGTGCCAGGCCGAGCTCGCTGCGCAGGAGGGAGACGAACGCCTGGTAGTGGGACAGGGCCGCAGACCTGTTGCCCGACTCGAGGAAGATCCTGATCAGTGCTTGGTGCGACGACTCCCGCAGCGGTTCGAGCCGGATCGCTCGCAGTGCCGTGTCGAGGGCGTCGGTGACCATGCCACGACTGGCCAGCGCCGCCACCTGGTCGTCCAGCACCTGCAGCTCGAGGTGTCGCAGCCGCTCCCGCTCGAGGGTCACCCACTCGTCCGGCCAGTCGGGAAGCAGCTCGAGGTGGAAGGTGCCCGCCCAKGACGACACATCGTGCAGCTCGCCGGCTCCCTGGCGCGCGGCGGCGAGCCGGTTGGTGTCCACGTCGACGTCAGGCCCGAGGCGGAGGGTGGTCACGCCGGGCCGCAGGAGCGGGCCGAGCCGCCGGGCTCGCCACACCGTGGACCTCAGGCTTGCCGCGGCTTGAACGGCCGGCACCGCGGGCCACAGCTCGCTGGCGGCACGCACCCTCGCCACCGAACCTCCTTGCAGGGCAATGAAGGCAAGGAGTCGCTGAACACCAGGTGTGACCTCGACGAGGCCGTCGGGACCGCGGAGCTCGAAGCCACCGAACAGTCGCAGGAACCAGCTGTCCTGCTGCACCACTGCACCAGCCACGAGCCACCACCCAGGAGCCGGGGGGCAGGGTCGACCACGAACCAGGCCGCCCCACCCAGTCTTGTTTATTGCGCTCGATTCGGCATGTTCGGCCGTTGTGAGCCACCCCTGCACTCCCACCCCATTGGTGGAGGCCCGCCGGACTCGGAGGGCGATCGCATCACGACGCGATCAACGACAAAGTCCGGCGAACGCATCAATACTGGCGCGATCTTGGCCACCCGGCATACAACCGATGTCGTAGACGCCTCCGAGGGACGCCGTGACGCGGCGATGACGATCCGGCGGCGTTCCCTTGACATCCGCAAGAGAAACCGGTGGCGCCGCGCCAACGAAGCGGTGACGTGCGCCTTCTTTCATGGTCAGTGGCACTACGTCATGAGAGGGGGTGAACACCATGACCGCACTGTCCTTCGAGGAACTGCGCGCCGAGGAGATCGAACTCCTGCCGTCGCGCGAGACCTTGGGTTGGTTCAACTATGCCAACGTCTCGGCCACCAACCTGGCCATCTCGCAGAACGCGGCAACGTTCCTGTCGCTGGCGCACGCGTCGGCCAACCAGATCGTCGCCGTCAGCCAGTCCTGAGCACCACGTGAGACCTGAACGATGGAGAGGAGGTCAGCCATGCGCGAGAACGTGTCGATGCGTGAACTCGAGGCAACCACAGTCGAACTGCTCCCGAACCGGGAGACGCTCGCACTGTTCAACTTCGCCAATGTCACCGCCGTCAACCTCGCAATCGCGATCAACGCGGCGTCCATCGGATCCGCTGCCGTTGCCCATGCGAACCAGTACGTCGTGGTGATGCAGGGCTGAAGTGCAGGGCAGGTGGGGCGCGCTGCTGCACCCCACCTGCCTCGCATCGGGGCAGGAGACGAGGAAGGACGACGATGACCGAACGAGCCAGCACGGTGGCACGGGAGGCCTGGTCCGGCGGTACGGCGGAGCTGGCCGCCGGGGTGACGCTGCTCGGGGAGTACGAGGGCTCCGGCTTCACCGAACCCCACTACCTCATTGCGCGCCCGGACGGGCAGGTCCTGCACGTCTCACAGCTGCTGTACCTGGTCGCGGCCCACCTCGATGCGAGAACCGAACCAGAGCGGGTCGCCGCGACCGTGAGCGAGGAGTACGGCCGCACGCTCTCGCTCGAGGGCCTGCAGTTCCTGATCGACGAGCGACTGCGCCCGATGGGGGTGGCGGCACACGACCCGGCCCACGACCCGGCACACGATCGGGCGGACGACCCGACGCACGATCGGGCGGACGACCCGACGCACGACCCCGCAACCGCGATGGTCTCGGGGTCGACGACTGCACCGCCCGCACCACCGCGAGCGGACCTCCTTCTCAAGCTGCGGCTTAAGCGCACTCTCGTCCCCGCCCGGCTGACCCGCGTGGTCGCACGGTGCCTGGCGCCGTTGTTCCACCCCGTCGTGGTCGTCGCCGCGCTGGCGGCCGTCATCGGTGGCGACGCCTGGCTGGTGCGCACCGCCACCCTGTCGGCTGCCACGGCAGCCGCCCTGACGACACCCGTGCTCCTGCTCGGGTTGTTGGGGCTCCTGCTGGTGTCGACGCTGGTGCACGAGTTCGGCCACGCCGCCGCGTGTCACCGCGGAGGCGCCCAGCCGGGAGACATCGGCGTGGCGGTCTACCTCGTCTACCCCGCCTTCTTCACCGACGTCACGTCGTCGTACCGCCTGGGCCGGGCGGGGCGGCTGCGCACCGACCTCGGCGGCGTCTACTTCAACGCCCTCACCATCGGTCTGCTCACCGCGCTGCTCGCCGTCACGGGATACGAGCCGCTGGTCCTGGCCATCGTCCTTGTGCACCTCGAGCTGCTCCAGCAGCTGATGCCGATCGCCCGCCTCGACGGCTACTTCGTGGTGGCCGACCTCGTCGGCGTGCCCGACCTCTTCGGCCGCGTCGGTCCGATCCTCGCCGCCATGCTTCCCGGACAGAGTGCCGGGCCGCGGGTGCGCGAGCTGCGCCGCACCGCCCGCGTGGTCATCACGGCCTGGGTGCTGACCGCCGTTCCCGTCATGGTCGGGGCGCTCGTGTACGCGCTGTTCAAGACGCCCGCCATGGTGGCGTCCATCTGGGAGGCCGAGCAGCAGCAGTGGCGACAGCTCGTCCAGGGGATCTCGCTCGTCGACCCGGCGGCAGTGGTCCTGGCCGGCCTGTCGATCGTGCTGCTCCCCCTCCCGCTCGCAGGTCTCGCCCTGCTCGTCGGCGGCATCGCCCGCCGTCTGGTCGCCCGGGTCGTGGCCCGCGTCGGCCGTCCCACCGTCCACGGCCCGCGCCGCGCGGGCTCCCGTCCACTGGAGGTCACGATGTCCGGATCGAAGCCTGCACCAGTCCTGCCGATGCTGCAGCCGAACGAGCCAACCGAAGCCGATGAGCGCGCGCCCGCGAGCCCGGCACCCAGCCACTCCGAGCCACAGCCCTCCGAGCCGCACCTCTCGGAACCAGCCGAGTCCACCGGCCTGTCCGCCCGGGAGACGGTCATGTCCCGCTCGGCAGCCGACTTCACCGAGGAGGCGATGCTCCGTCCCTCGTCGCGCCCTCCCGCCCGCGGCTGGCGCCGTGGGGTGTACACCGCGACCCGCGGCGGCGTGAACCTCGGCCCGAGTGCCGAGGAGCGCCGTCAGCTCGACATCCTGGGACGGGTGCGCACGCCGGTGCGCGGCTGCCGCCGGATCGTCGTCATCTCCCGCAAGGGGGGCGCGGGCAAGACCACGACGGCCCTCATGCTCGGTCACACCCTCGCGAGCCACCGCGGCGACCGGGTCGTGGCGCTCGACGCGAACCCGGACGCCGGCAGTCTCGCCCACCGCATGCGGCGCGAGACCACCAACACCGTCACCACGCTCCTCGCGGAGCGCGACTGGATCCACCGGTATGCCGACATGCGCGGCTTCACGTCGCAGGCGGCGGACACCCGGCTGGAGGTCGTGGCCTCCGACGACGACCCCCGGATCACCCAGGCCCTGGGCGAGGAGGACTACCGCCGCGCGATCGAGATCCTCGACCGCCACTACAACCTCGTGATCGTCGACACCGGCACCGGCATCCTCGACAGCGCCATCCAGGGCATCCTCGCCGAGGCGGACCAGCTCGTGGTCGTGATGCCGCCGGCCCTCGACGGGGCCCGGGTCGCCGCGATGACGCTGGACTGGCTCGAGGAACACCACCACGGAGAGCTGGTCAGCGGCGCCGTCGCGGTCGTGAACGCCGTCCACGGCAAGGGGCAGCTCGAGATCGAACGCATCGAGGAGCACTTCTCAGCCCGGTGCAGGGGCGTCATCCGGATCCCGTGGGACCCGGTGCTCCAGGCCGGAGCGCACACCTCCCTGAGCGACCTCGGCCAGCCGACCCGCGACGCCTACCTCGAGCTCGCGGCCACGGTGGCCGGCGCGTTCGGGCAGTCGCGCGGGGCCGGGGCCGTCCCCCTCGGTGGTGGGCGGTGAGGCTCCACGGCACGCGCCGGCGTTCCATTCGCGTCGCCGCCGGGGGTGTCGTGGCGCTCGCGCTCGTCCTTGGCCAGACCACTGCTGCCCAGGCCCACCAAGGCCGTGACCAAGCCCCTGACGCCAAGGCACACCAAGCCACCACTGCCACCTTCGACGACCAGCGCATCGTGGAGCTGACCACCGAGGGTTCACGGGGAAGGGCCGGGCTGGCCCTCCACCAGACCCGGGCCGAGTCCGTCACCGCCACGAACGCGGCCGTCGCCTACACGGCGTGCGACGGCTGCCGGGCCGTCGCGCTGTCGTTCCAGGTCGTCATCGCGGACGGCGCGCCCAAGGACCTCGAAGTCGGCAACCTCGCGGTGGCGATGAACGAGAACTGCAGCGGCTGCGAGTCGGTGGCCGTCGCGTTCCAGGTGGTGCTGGCCAGCGACCGGCGCCTCGTCCTCAGCAACGACGGGCGACAGCAGCTGAACGACCTGCGCCACCAGCTCAAGGCACTGGCCAGGTCCGACCTGCCGGTCGCCGAGATCCAGAGCGAGGCGGAGTCGATGATGTCCGACGTCGCCACCGTCCTCGCGGCGCAGCTGAGCGTGCGACCCAAGGTTCGGTGCGACCACGACGTGGAGCGCCGACCCGGCCGCGCGTCCGACAACCGCGACACGCACCCGTCACCGCGGGACACCGATCCGACCAACGACCGCTACGGCGACAGCGACGTGTGACCCACGATCCGCCGGGCGTGCCCCCGCCGCCGTGACCTCCGGGGGCACGCCCGGTTCCACCCCGTCCTGCCAGGGCCGATGCGTCGAAGGATCTTCCGCACGGTCGGGCCGGCTACGAACCGAGCCCCTCGATGATGTCCACGAGCTCCTCCACCCGGTAGCCGTGGCGACGGGCGAACTCGACGAGCTCCCGCGTGCGCTGGACGACCGCGCCGCGGGCCGGGGTGCTGGCGACCGACACCCCGCGCCCACGCCGGAACTCGAGCAGGCCCTCGTCGCGCAACAGGCGGAGGGCGCGCAGCACGGTGTTGGTGTTGACGCCCAGCACGGCAGCCAGGTCCTTGGCGGGCGGGAGCCTGTCCCCGGCCCTGGCCTCGCCCTCGGCGACCGCACGTCGTATCTCGCCGGCGACCTGCTCGTAGAGGTCCGTCGAGTCCGTCTTGTCGATCTTGACGTGCAACATGGTGCTAGTAATAATAGCTTCATTGGCCAAGGAGTTCGCATGACCCTCACAGCTCCGCCCGGGCAGGCAGGCCCCCGCGACATCGTCTCCCCCCAGGTCGAGGCCGCCGTCATCGAGCAGGCCCGACGCCGAGCGCGCCGCAGGCGCGCGGCCACCGCCGGGACCATCGGGCTCCTGCTCGCGGCAGCGTTGGCGCTGTTCGCCTTGCGCGACAACCCACCCACTGGGCGGCCCAGCAGCGACGCAGGTGGGGAGCTCGCAGCCGTCGGACCCGGCCCCCGCTCGGCGCAGCTCGTCGACAGCTACGGGATCGTCCACGACGGCTGGGTCGCGGCGTACGCGGACGGACGCGTCATCTGGCACCTGGAAGAGGCCCCCTACGGGACGCTGGACAACCTGGCCGAACGGCGGCTCAACGAGGCCGGGATGGCCCGCCTCCGCGCCGGTGCCATCGACTGGACCGACTTCCTCACAGACCCAGCGAAAGCCCTGCCTCCCACCGCCTGGGCGGAGCCCTCCGCACGGCCCTACGTCCCCTCGTCCTACGCGGTGTGCCTGGAGTGGGTGGCGGCCGACTTCACGTCATCGCGGGCACTCGCCGTGAGGGAGCTGCCGAGGCCGGCCCGCGACGTGCTCGAGGGGCGCCCGCTTGCGCGCCGCGCGTTCACGAGCTGGCATGACCCGCCCGCCCCAACCTTCACGCCCCCCGTCTCCGCGTGGCACTGCGTCGAGGTGGACCGGGCAGCCATCACCGCCATGGCCGGGACCCGCACCATCGAGGAATGGGGCGGCACCTCGCGGGGCATCACGTTCTTCCAGTACCCGGACGGTTCCGCTGACGTCGGCCGAATCCTGCCCTTGCTACCCCACGGCGAGTTCGACCCGGCGGGCGGGTGACGCGTCAGCGACGACCGACGAACCAGGCCCTGATCTTCTCGACCCGGGCCACGACCTGCTCGGAGGTCGCTTCGTCCAGCGAGGGTCCACCGCAGGCTCGCCGCAGCTCGTTGTGCACGACGCCGTGCGGTGTGCCCTTCTTCCGGGCGTAGGCGGCCACCAGCTTGTTGAGCTCCTGGCGCTGCGCGGCCAGCGCCCGGTGCGCGGAGACCGGCTGCTCGGCCTTGCGCGGCCGGCGGGTGCTCTGGGCGGTCTGCCGCTCGTGCAGCAGCACCGCCATCTGGTCCGGCTCGAGCAGGCCGGGGAGCCCGAGGTACTCCTGCTCCTCGTCCGAGCCGGTCATGGCGTTGAGCCCGAACTGCTTGGCGTCGAACAGCACGTGGTCGAACTCGGCGTCCGACTCCAGCGCCTCGAAGGCCATCGCGTCGATGTCGGGCGTACGCGCCGTGCGGTTCGCCGCATCGATGAGGGCGTCCTCCTCGGCCCACATCGCGGCGGCGCTGTCGGACTCCTTGGTCACCCGGTCGAGGGCGTGGTCGCGCTCGTCCTCGAGGCGGGCAGCGTGCTCGAGGATCACGGGCACCGACGGCAGGAAGACCGAGGCCGTCTCACCACGGCGGCGCGCGCGGACAAAGCGCCCGACCGCCTGAGCGAAGAACAGCGGGGTCGACGTCGAGGTGGCGTAGACGCCCACGCACAGCCGTGGCACGTCGACACCCTCGGACACCATGCGCACGGCGACCATCCAGCGCGAGTCGCTCGCGGCATACTCCTCGATCCGCGCCGAGGAGCCGGCGTCGTCGGAGAGCACCAGGGTGGGCTTCTGCCCGGTCAGGGCCTCCAGGATCCGCGCGTAGGCGCGCGCTGCGGTCTGGTTCGACGCGATGACGAGGCCGCCGGCGTCCGGCACGCCGCGGCGCACCTCGGTCAGCCGCTTGTCGGCCGCCGCCAGGACCGACGGGATCCACTCCCCCTTGGGGTCCAACGCGGTCCGCCACGCCTGCGCCATGGAGTCCTTGGTGAGCATCTCGCCGAGCCGGGCGGCGATCTCGTCACCGGCCTTGGTGCGCCACCGCATCGCGCCGCCGTAGGCGAGGAACAGCACGGGCCRCACGACACCGTCACGCAACGCCTCGGCATACCCGTAGGTGTAGTCGGCGGAGGAGCGCCGGATGCCGTCACGGTCCTCGGCATAGGTCACGAACGGGATCGGCGACGTGTCCGAGCGGAACGGCGTGCCCGTCAGGGCCAGCCGGCGGGTCGCGGGCTCGAACGCCTCGCGGATCGCATCCCCCCACGACAGCGCGTCGCCGCCGTGGTGGATCTCGTCGAGGATCACGAGTGTGGGGGCGGACTCGGTGCGGGTGCGGTGCAGGGACGGCTTGCTGGCCACCTGCGCGTAGGTCAGCGCGACCCCGTCGTACTCGCTGGAGTGGCGGGCCGAGGAGTTCGAGAACTTCGGGTCGATGTGGAGGCCGACCTTGGCAGCGGCTTCGGCCCACTGGGTCTTGAGGTGCTCGGTGGGCGCGACGATCGTCACGGCCGAGATGGTGCCGCGGCCGAGGAGCTCGGTGGCGAGGCGCAGCGCGTAGGTCGTCTTGCCCGCGCCGGGCGTCGCGACCGCGAGGAAGTCGCGCGGATCCGCCTGCAGGTATGCCGTGAGCGCGGCCTGCTGCCAGGCGCGCAGCTTGTCGGCCGTCCCCCAGGCCGCCCGCTCCGGGAACGCTGGTGACAGGTGGGAGGCGGCGGCGGTACTCATAGGGCGGCCACGGTATCCGGTGCCGCGAGACGACATGCCGAGGCCCCGGCGTCTGAGCCGGGGCCTCGGGGGTGTGCTAGAGCGTGTCGCTGGTCGGCGGTCCGCTGCGGTGGGTCATCGCCTTGTCGGTCAGCTGCCTTGGCGGTAGGTCACCCAGGAAGTCTTCATGCGGTCCACCTGGTTGGGCGAGAACCTGTCCATGCAGGCGTCGTCGGTGTAGTCCATGAAGTTCGTGATCGGGTCCAGGCCGGGCTTGCTGGCGCAGCTGTCGCGTCCGGTCGGGCAGCCGAAGGCCGGAGATGCCTCGGCAGGGGTGTCCGCGACGTAGTCACCGTTGCCCGCACACCCGCCCTGGAACGTGTGGTAGAGCCCGGCCCAGTGACCGACCTCGTGGGTGCCGGTGTCACCGAGGTTGTAGGGAGCGGCATCGCCGTCCGGCAGGCTCTCGTCGAGGACCACGACGCCGTCCATCGCGTCGTAGCTCGCCTTCGGAAAGGTCGCCCAGCCGAGCAGGCCACCCGACAGGTTGGCGGTGTAGATGTTGAGGTCGTCCATCGACCCCTGTCGAAGCGCCGTCTTCATGGCGCGCTCGGCGCTGCTGCCTTGGGCGAGGTTGTACCAGGTGCTGTTGTCGGTGGTCGTCGTCCCAGCGAGCTGGAAGGTGAAGCCGCTGCCAGCCCACGCGTCGTTGAGCACAGCGACCTGCTTGCTGATCTGGGTCCCGCTCACCGCTCCGGCAGAGCCGCTGGTGATGACGTGGAAGTACACGTTCACGGCCGCCGACGTGAAGGGGGTGCCACCACCGGGCTTGCGGACCGAGCCGTTGGGGGCTTTGGTGTAGCCCTTGGCCGCCATCGCCTTGGCGAGGCTGGCCTCCATGGCCTTGGCCTGCGCGGCGGACAGCTCGTTGCCGTCCTTGCGGTTGCCACCCTGCGCGCTCCTGGCGGCGTTCACCGAGTCGGTGTGCGTGGCGCAGTCTGCGGCGACCGTGGACTCCCCGGCCATCGGTTGGGCGACAGCACTGCCCTGGCCGAGGCCGAGTGCGGCGGCCCCCAGCACCAACGTGGACAGGGCGATTCGAGAGCGAAGCAACATGTGCGTCCTTTCGCGGGTCACCACCTCCCGGGTTGGGAGGTGGCTCGACCTCGCACGCTAGGAGGCATCGCCCCTGCTCAGGGACGCACAAAGGTAAAGAGTCGTTCAGGCTTTGGGTCGACGCCGACGCTCGTCGGCTACTCGCCGCCGTCCTGCGGGGCGCGCAGCCCCTCGTAGATCTCCTTGCACGTGGGGCAGACCGGGAACTTCTTCGGGTCCCGACCGGGGATCCAGACCTTGCCGCACAACGCCACGACGGGATCGCCGGACAGGGCGCTCTCGAGGATCTTCTCCTTGCGGACGTAGTGCGAGAACCGCTCGTGGTCGCCCGGTTCCTGAAGCTGCTCCTCGACCTGCTCGCGCTCCAGCACGGCCGTCGTCGTGGAGGGCTGGGCCTGCGGGACCAGCGGGTCGTCCAGGGGGATTGGGGGCTCGCTCATCCCCCGAGTGTATGCCGGGTCGTGCTGCGGCTCAGTTCATCTCGGGGTCGGTCGGGAAGGTCGCCACGAACGCCAGGTGGTCACGTTGGCGACGCAGCACGCGGGTCCAGAGCTGCTCGGGGTCGTCGTCGAAGGCGTCGCGTCCCTCCGACTCCACGACGTACCAGCTGCCCGACGCGACCTCCTCCTCGAGCTGCCCCGGTGACCACCCGGCATACCCCGCGAAGATCCGCAGACCGGCCACCTCCGGCACCACGATCGCCGGAGGCGTGTCGAGGTCGACGAGTCCCAGCCCGCGGAACAGCCGCTTCACCCCGAGCGGTTCGACGTCCCCGGGGACCGTCACGAGTCCGAGCGCGCTGTCGAGGCCGACCGGGCCTCCCTCGAACAGCACCGAGGGCGCGGTGGCGTACGCCTGCCAGTCAGGCAGCACGACGTCCACCCGCGCATCCATCGGACGGTTGAGCACCACTCCCTGCGCGCCCTCCGCGTCGTGGTGCAGGAGGAGGACGACGCTGCGGCAGAACACCCCGTCCACGATCTGGGGCGTCGCGACGAGCAGGCTGCCCGACAGGTCGATGGTCTCCACGGTCCCATTCTGCCTGCCCCATGCCAAAGCCCCGGTCGCGGGGACCGGGGCTTCGACCATTCAGGTGATGCGGTGGTGGGTGATACGGGCCTCAGGCGCTGCGGCGATCAGCCACCGCTCGCGTCACCCGAGGGCCCGGTATGCCGCGTGGTTCAGCCCCGCGCTGCGCGCGAGTAGCTGGGGCGGTCACCGCGCGAGCCGCCGGAGCGGTCGTCACGGAAGGAGCGGCTGCCGCCACCCTGGCGCGGGCCGCGGGGGCCACCGCCACGGGGGCCGCCCTGGCCGGACGGGCGTCCGCTGCGCTTGTTGCCCTCGAGGACGCGGCGCACCTTGTCCTCGGGCACCGGGATGCCGCTGGGGGTCACGGCGCCGGTCGCCGCGAGGCGAGCGTCTCCGGGGATCGCCTTGGTCGGGACGGCGTCGATGCCGGCGTCCTTGGCCATCCGCTCCATGGTGCGGCGCTGGTGCGGCAGTGCGAGGGTCACGACGGTGCCCTTGTCACCCGCGCGAGCGGTGCGACCGGAGCGGTGCAGGTAGTCCTTGTGGTCGGCCGGCGGGTCGACCTGCAGGACGACGGAGACGTCGTCGACGTGGATGCCGCGGGCGGCGACGTCGGTGGCGACCAGGACCGGCAGGCTGCCGTCACGGAACGCGCCGAGGACGCGGTTGCGCGCACCCTGGTTCAGCCCACCGTGCAGCGCCGCGGCGAAGACACCCTGCTCGCGCAGCTGGAGGGCCACGCGGTCGGCACCGAGCTTGGTGCGCACGAAGACCACGGTGCGCCCCTCACGGTTGGCGACCTCGGCCGTGATCGTCTTCTTGTGCATCGGGTCGATGAGCAGCACGTGGTGCTCCATCGTGGTGACGGACGCCTTGGCGTCGTCGGTGGAGTGGGTCTTCGGGTCGGTGAGGTAGCCCTCGACGAGCTTGTCGACACCCTTGTCGAGGGTGGCCGAGAAGAGCATCCGCTGACCGCCGGCGGGCATCTGGTCGAGGATGGCGGTGACCTCGGGCATGAAGCCCATGTCGGCCATGTGGTCGGCCTCGTCGAGGACGGCGATCTGGATGTCGCGCAGCTGCACGGCCTCGCGCTCGATGAGGTCCTTGAGCCGGCCGGGGGTGGCGATGAGCAGGTCGACGCCGCGGTTCAGGGCGCTGATCTGCGTGGTGTAGGACAGGCCACCGGCGACGAGCTTGTGCTTCAGCCCGAGGACGTGCACCAGCGGCTCGAGGGCGTCGGAGACCTGCATGGCCAGCTCACGGGTCGGCACGAGCACCAGGGCCCGCGGACGACGGGGGGCAGCCTTGTCGCCGTCGGCGAGACGGGACAGCATCGGCAGGCCGAAGGCCAGCGTCTTGCCGGAGCCGGTCTGGCCACGGCCGAGGATGTCCATGCCTGCGAGGGCGTCCGGGATGGTCGCGGACTGGATCGGGAAGGGCGTCGTGATGCCGTCGCGGGCCAGTCGCTCGACGAGGCGCTCGCTGAGGCCGAGTCCGGCGAAGCCGTTGTCGGCGTCGACGGTCACGGGACCGTCGACCGTCTTGCGGGTCGCCTTCACCCAGGTGTCGGCTTCCATGCGCTCGGCCTCGGGGTCGACCTGACCCTCGAAGCTGCGGGCGGGCCGGTCGTTGCGGTCGAAGCTGCGGGCCGGGCGGTCGCTGCGGTCGAAGCTGCGGGCCGGACGGTCGCTGCGGTCGTAGCTGCGGGCCGGACGGTCGCTGCGGTCGAAGCTGCGCGGCGCGCGGTCATCGCGGTCGTTGCTGCGCGCGGGACGGTCGCTGCGGTCGTAGCTGCGCGGCGCGCGGTCATCGCGGTCGTTGCTGCGAGCCGGACGGTCGCTGCGGTCGTTGGTGCGAGCCGGACGGTCGTCACGGTTGAAACTGGTCACTCGGTGGTCCTCACGGTTGGTGTACTGACGGGGACCACGGCTGTCACTACGGTCACTGGCACTACGGTCACTGCGACGAGCCGGGCGGTCGTCACGGGTGGAGTCGCGGCGCGGCGGCCGGTCGTCACGGTTGAAGGTGCGGGCCGGACGGTCGTCGCGGCCGTAGGAGCGAGGCGCGCGGTCATCGCGGTCGTTGCTGCGCGCGGGACGCTCGCTGCGGTCGTAGCTGCGCGGCGCGCGGTCGTCACGGTTGAACGTGCGAGCCGGGCGGTCGCTGCGGTCGTAGCTGCGGGGAGCGCGGTCGTCACGGTTGAACGTGCGAGCCGGGCGGTCGCTGCGGTCGTAGCTGCGGGGAGCGCGGTCGTCGCGGTCGTTGCTGCGCGCGGGACGCTCGCTGCGGTCGAAGGTGCGCGGCGCACGGTCGTCACGGTTGAACGTGCGGGCGGGGCGCTCGCTGCGGTCGTAGCTGCGGGCCGGGCGGTCGGAACGCTCGGAGCGCTCAGGGCGACGGTCTCCGTCGCGAGCCGGCCGAGCGGCATACGAGCTGCCACTGGAGGGGGCGGATGACTGGCCGCGGTGGGCCTTCTTGGGGCCCTTCTTCGCGTCAGCCTTCTTTTCTGGGGTCCACCGGGCCTTTTTGGGCGCGCCGGATCGCAGGTTCTTGGGCACTGATATTCAACTCACTTCAGGTACTCGAGGTAGACACGTCTCGAGCGACCTGGCGAGGGCAACGAAGAAGACGAGCCTCAGGCCCGTGGGGCCCGTTGGACCGGATCAACAGTTGTCATCCGGTGGGACTGCAGTCGGAGTAGGGAATGCGTCTGTGGCGCCTATGCCACCTGATGGCGCTGCCAGGCGCCGCCGAACTGAGCCAGAGCAGTCTATCAGCGCCGCAGGGACCGCCCGACCACGACGGACGTGACCCCGAGCACCACGCCGGAGAGGTCCGCGACGGCATCCCAGGGGTCACCCGAACGGTTCGGGAGGACGTAGTGCTGGACGAGCTCGCTCACCGGTGCGTGCAGGGCCAACAACCCCACGAGGTAGGCCGGCCGCACGCCGGCCAGCAGCCCCGCCACCGTGGGCAGCAGGAAGAGGAGAGCGTGAACGACCTTGTCGCTCCACGTCACCGGGCCCTGGAGGTCGACCCGCGGCCAGTAGAGCGCGGCCACCTGGACGGCCAGCAGAACTGCAAGGACCACACCTGCGGACCTGCGCTGCGGGCCGACGACCATGGTCGCCGGTCCCGGGTCCGCGCTGAGCACGTCGGGCGACGAGCCCGCAGGAGTCGGGTCGTCGGGCGACGACCTAGCCAATGAACTCGGGCTCTTCCGCCATCCGACGGGTGGGGACCTGCTCGGGGGCCGTACCCAGCACCGCTGCCTTGACCGCGGCGGCCACGACCTTGGAGACGTCCGGGTGGAACACGCTGGGGATGATGTAGGCGGCGTTGAGCTCCTCGGGGTGGACGACCTCGGACAGCGCCTTGGCGGCGGCCAGCATCACGTCCTCGTCGATGGACGTCGAGGCTGCGTCGAGCAGTCCGCGGAACACCCCCGGGAAGACCAGGACGTTGTTGATCTGGTTGGCGAAGTCTGAACGGCCGGTGGCCACGACGGCGGCGTACTGGGCTGCTGCGATGGGGTCGACCTCGGGCTCGGGGTTGGCCATGGCGAAGACGATCGCCCCGTCGTTCATCGTGGCGATGTCCTCGCCGGTGAGGATCCCCGGGGCGGAGACACCGACGAAGACGTCGGCGCCGGCGATCGCGTCCTTGAGCGTGCCGGTGACGCCGCGGTGGTTCGTGTTGGCGGCCGACCAGGCCAGGGCGGGGTGCTGGCCCGACGCGATGTCCTCACGGTCGGGGTGCAGCACTCCGAGGTGGTCGGCCACCACGACATCGGTCGCGCCGGCCTTGAGCAGCAGCTTGAGGATCGCGGTGCCGGCGGCACCCGCGCCCGACATGACCACGCGGCATTCGCTGAGGTCCTTGCCGACCACGCGCAACGCGTTGCGCAGGGCGGCCAGGGTGACGATCGCGGTGCCGTGCTGGTCGTCGTGGAAGACGGGGATGTCCAGCTCGTCACGCAGTCGGGCCTCGATCTCGAAGCAGCGCGGCGCCGAGATGTCCTCGAGGTTGATGCCCGCGAAGACCGGGCTGATCGCCTTGACGGTGCGGATGATCTCCTCGGTGTCCTGGGTGTCGAGGCAGATGGGGAAGGCGTCGATGTCGGCGAACCGCTTGAACAGCGCCGCCTTGCCCTCCATCACCGGCAGCGCGGCCAGCGGGCCGATGTTGCCCAGGCCGAGGACGGCCGAGCCGTCCGTCACGACAGCGACGGTGTTGCGCTTGATGGTGAGGCGGCGCGCGTCCTCGGGGTTCTCCGCGATCGCGAGGCAGACCCGCGCGACGCCCGGCGTGTAGATCAGGGAGAGGTCGTCGCGGTTGCGGATCGGCACCTTGGACTCGATCTTGAGCTTGCCGCCCAGGTGGGCGAGGAACGTGCGGTCCGAGACCTTGCCGATCTCGACGCCGTGCACCCCGCGCATCGCCTCGACGAGCTCGTCGGCATGGGTGGTGTCGCGGGCAGCCGCGGTGACGTCCACGCGCAGCCGGTCGGCGCCAGAGGCCGTGACGTCGAGGCCGGTGACCAGCCCGCCGCCCTTCTCGATGACGCCGGTGAGCTCGGAGACCGCGGTGGCGCGGGCCGGGAGGGTCAACCGGACGGTGATGGAGTTGGACACGGACGGCGCTGCGCTCATGGTCGGCATTCTCCCGATTACCGAGGGGTATGCCGAACCGGTGCCGAATCGTGGCCAGCGACCCGCCGCCGCCGCAGGCCGAGAGCCAGTCGTTCCTCGACGAGCTCCTGTCCCCTCATTGCGAGCCAGCCGCACACCACGGCCAACGGCAGCTCGACGACCACGGCCATCGCCAGGGCGACCCACCGCTCCCCCGGCGTCGGCGCCGTCACCACGTCGAACCACGCGTCGGTCGCCAGCAGCGCAGCGGTCGCACCGGATGCGGCACCGAGCCAGCGGGCACGCCGCACCGCCGCCCACCCGGTCACCGCCAGCAGGATCAGCAGCGCCACGTCGAAGCCACCCCAGGCGAGGTCGAAGTGCGCCGCCGGCGCGGTGCCGGGCAACGCCACGAACAGGTATGCCGTCCAGGGCAGCATGAGGGCCGCGAGCGCGGCGAGCACCCAGCCGACGACGGTGACCCGACGAGCCCGGGCGCGCATCAGGCCGACGCTGTCGGGGCTGTCGGGGCCATCGCCCGCAGCAGGTAGCGCTCGTGCTCGATCTCGCGGCCCCAGAAGACGGTGTCGGTCAGCTGCACCACGACCGGCTCCCCCACCAGCTCGCCGACGAGCGCCGCGAGCTCGTCGGAGGGCACGCCGGCGCGCCACGGCAGGTCCGGCCCGCCGTCGGCGCCCTCCAGGCCCCAGCGTCCCTCGACCAGCACCAGCCGGCCGCCGGGTCGCAGCAGCCCGGCCCACCGGCGCAGTGCCTCCGTGGGGTCCGGAAGCGTCCACAGGATGTGCCGGGCGAAGACCACGTCGAAGGACCCCGGCTCGAAGGGCGGCTCGCTGGCGTCCGCAGCCGCGATCTCGATGGCCGACCCGAACGGTGCGGCCTTGGCCAGTGCCCGCCGCACCATCTCCGGCGAGAGGTCGATGCCACGCACCTGGTGGCCCATCTCGGCCATGAGCACGCTCATGGTGCCCGTGCCGCAGGCAAGGTCCGCCACCAGCGACGGGGTCGTGGGCAGCCAGGTGCGCAGCAGGTCCTTCCACGCAGCACGGATGTCGGAGTCGAGCAGCCCGTGGTCGGGGTAGTTGTCGTACTCGGCTGCGAAGTCGTCCCAGTAGCGGCGGATCTCGTCGGTGCTCATCGGCTCAAGCCTAGGCTGGACGCATGACAGGACACAGCGGGTCACACGTGGAGGTCACCGGCTCCGGCACCGCGTCAGCGGCGCCGGACGTGGTCCGCGTCAGGGCGGGGGTGCGCTGCGACGGCGACGACGTCTCGTCCGCACTCGCCGACGCGGGCAGTCGCGCACGGGGCCTGGCCCAGGCTGCCCGCGACCACGGCGTGGTCGATGCCGACCTGCGGACGACGGGCACCGGCGTCCACCCCCGGCACGACCGGGAGGGGGTCACGGTCGTCGGCTACACGGCATACCAGAGCCTGTCGGTGACGGTGCGTGACCCGGCGCTGGTCGGGAGCCTGGTCGAGGCGTTCGCCGGCGTCGCAGGCAACGCCCTCACCATCGACCACATCGGACTCGAGCTGGCCGACTCCGCACCCCTGCTCGCGCGGGCGCGCGAGGCCGCCTTCGCGGACGCCAGGGCAAAGGCGCAGCAGTATGCCGCCTTGGCCGGCCGCCAGCTCGGGAAGGTTGAGCGACTGTCCGATGTTGACCGGGGTGGAGCTCAGCCCCGGTTTGCCATGATGGAAGCCGGCAAGGCGGCAGACCTGTCCGTCGAGCTGGGCGAGAACTCGGTGACCGCGACCGTCGCGGTCCGATGGGAGTGGACCTAGAGATGGCTAGCACGACGCTGACGGCGGAGAACTTCGAGAAGACGATCCTGCAGGGCGGCACCGTCCTGGTGGACTTCTGGGCCGAGTGGTGCGGGCCGTGCAAGCGGTTCGGACCGGTCTACGAGGCAGCCTCCGAGCAGCACGCCGACATCGTGTTCGGCAAGGTCGACACCGAGGCCGAGCAGGCCCTCGCCGCCGCGGCGAACATCACCTCGATCCCCATGCTCATGGGTTTCCGGGACGGCATCCTCGTCTTCGCCCAGGCGGGCGCGCTGCCCGCACCCATGCTGGAGGACGTCATCGCCAAGGTGCAGGGCCTCGACATGGACGCCGTGCGCGCGGACATCGAGTCGCAGAAGGCCAGCCAGAGCTAGGCGCTCGCGTCGGCCCGCCTTGGCTGGGCCCTCGCGCCCGTGCGGTCAGCCCGGTCAGCGGTGCGCCGCCATCGGCGGGCCATGGGTGGTCGACCTGCTCGCCCACGACTGCAGGAGCAGCAGCCCACCCACGAGGATGCACAGCACCTCGGAGATCGCGGCGGCGTAGACGTAGAAGCCCTCCCACCGGTCGTGGATCCCCATGAAGCCCACCGTCGTGGCGAGGACGAACGCGCCCAGCGTGGACGCCCCGAATCCGAGGGTGAGGAAGGCCGGCACCCAGTGGTGCCAGCGCAGCAGCAGGACCGCGATGACCACCCCGGCCACGACGTTGACGAGGAACGCTGGTCCCACCGACTGGTGGCGCACCCCGCCGAACCAGAGCTTCAGGTGGTCCGCGGCCGACACGACCAGGGCCGCCGCACCCAGTGCTCGCCACACCATGTCACTCTCCTTCTCCCGGCCGTCCCCGCTCCGGCGTCCTGGTGGTGAAGACGGTCCAGGGCCGAGTCGCGTTCAGTGGTCGACGCGGTCAGTGGTCCCGGCCCTTGGTGGCGTCCGCAGGCGGACCGAACGCCGCGAGGAAACGGTCGCGGAACGCATCCATCGGCCAGCTGGGCGCGTCGGGACGGGGACGCATACCGTCCTGCCAGCCCCAGCCATGGATCCGCTCGGTCACGCGCGGGTCGTGGGCCACGATGGTGACCGGCACCCGGTGGCTGGCCCCGGGTCCTGAGACCACGCTCGAGGGCTGGTGGTCGCCGAGCAGCACGAGGACGAGGTTGTCGTCGTGGACCGTCCGCACGAACGACACGAGACTCTGCAGCGAGTAGGAGATCGACTCCGCGTAGGCCGCGCGCACGGACGCCGGGTCCCGCCAGGTCTGCGCCTTGGTCTGCGCCTGGGCGCGGATGGGGCCGAACACCGAGCCGTCTCCGACCGACGACCAGTCGACCATCCTCGGGAGCGGAGCCCACGGGACGTGGCTGGTCACCAGGTCGATCTCGGCCATCACCGGGGCGCGTGCCCCGCTCGACAGCTCCCGGTCGGCGAAAGCCTTGAGGGTGTACTGGTCCGGCATCGTCGCGTACCCGAAGGCCGGGCCGGCATACCCGACGTTCCGCGCGTCGTAGACCTGGTCGTAGCGGTAGAAGGACCGGGCCTGCGGCCAGTCGTGCCGGTTCGCGGGGACGTCGCCCACCGTGCGCCAGCCCGCGCGCTTGAACGCGCCGCTCAGGGTGAGCCGGTCGGTGGCGACGAGCTGGTCGTAGCGCCGCTGGCTGTCGACCCAGACACCCGACTGGAGGGTGGAGTGGGCCAGCCAGCTCGTGCCCCCGAACGTCGGTGAGACGAGCCAGGCGCTCCGCGTCGCGTAGCCGGCGGCACGCAGCTGGCTCGTCCCCCGGTCCAGCGTCGACGAGACCGACGCCGACTCCGGCGAGCCGGTGACCGCCACCTCGCCGTAGCTCTCCACGAAGACGATGAGGACGTCCTTGCCGCGCAACCCGGACAGCAGGTCGCCGGCCGGTGTCGCCGCGAAGGGGTCCCGCGCGACCGCGTGGGCGAACACCGCACGGTCGCGCACCGCCGCCCGAACCTGGCCCACGTGGTCGGTGACGAGTCCCACGGACGGCGTGGCCGCGAAGGGCAGGCCCGGGGCGACCTGGACGTTGCCGACCGCAGCCACGACCCACGCGGCGGTCACGACGACGAGTGCCGTGGCCCACCCGCGCCGGTGGCGGTCACGGTGAGCATCCAGCAGTCGCCCCAGGTGTCGTACCGACAGGGGGAACCCCACGAGCAGGCCGAGGACGAGGACCACCGCACCGATGGCGGCTGCGGTGGCGGCGGCCCTTCCCGCGGAGTCGTCGACCAGGCCGTAGGCGTAGGGCAGGTAGGTCCAGTCGGTCACGACGTCGAAGGGCCGGCTCAGGGCCGAGGTGAACGCGATGTCGAGGAGCTTGAACACCGTCAGGACGGCCAGCACCAGACCGCCCAGCAGGGCCACCCCGCTTCGCCAGCGGGAGGGCAGCACGAGCAGCATCGCGAGCACGACGACCGACTCGAGCGGCAGGCGCCCCAGCCAGTCGACCGGCCTCCCGATGGCGCCGTCCGGCGCGACGAGCACCACCCACACGACCAGGCCGGTCACGAGGGCGGCGATCGTCGCGGCGAGTCGCGCCAGGCGACGCCACCCCGACACGGGGGTCACTCGAGCGCCCTGGCCGGCTGGTTCGCGGCTTCATGACCCACGGCTGGGGCCGGGGTGGCGGCGCGACCGTCCCCGAGGAGCCCGGAGGGGCCGACCCGCCGCTGCCGCGACGGCCACAGCTCGGCGACCTGGGTGCCGAACGACCAGGCCAGGAGTGCGAGCGCCACGGCCAGGGCGGCCACGCACGCACCCCGCGGCAGCACCTGGGCCGTGACCACCGTGAGCACGACCCCCTGGAGCGCGGCAACCGCCTTGCGCGACCAGCGAGGTGGGACGGCACCACCGAGCCAGGGCGCCACCCAGGTCGCGGTCAGGAACCCGTAGCGAAAGGCCCCGATCGCCAGCACCCACCAGCCGACCACCACCGAAGCCGCCACGCTGAGGACGAGGATGAGGAAGGCGTCCACCTCCATGTCCATCCGCGCCCCCAGCGGTGTCTCCGTCCGACTGTGCCGGGCGACCCACCCGTCGACGGCATCGAGCACCAGCGCCAGACCCGCGATCGCCACGAGCATCGTGGGGTGCCCGTGTCGGAGGGGAGGCCCCTGCCCGAGGAGATGCGCGTGGCCCAGCAGGGACTGGGCGGTGAGCGCCGCCACGGCACACGCGAGCGTGGCCCGGGTCACCGTGACGTGGTCCGCAGGTCCCAGGCCTCGTCGACCCTGCCCCGCGAGCCCCCGCGACAGGAGGGCCAAGCCGACCAGCGCGCAGCCGAAACTGATGGCCACCGCTGCGCCGCCGACGGGTGCCGCCCAGCCGAGGGCGCCGAGCAGCACCAGCTGGGTGACCGCGCTGTCCACCGGGAGGGCTCGGAACGCGCGCACCACACCTCCTCTGTCACAGCGTCTGACCACTAGGACGGGCCAGGRCGTACCGGCGTTCACGGGACCCCGGAGCGGGCGATGGCTAGGGTGGGCTCGTGTCCGCCGCTGCCCGCGCGTACTGGCTGGCCGAACCCGGGGTCGGTGAGATCCGGCCTTCGGCGCTACCCGCCTGCGGACCGGGGGACGTCCTCGTTCGCACCCTGTACTCGGCCATCAGCCGCGGCACCGAGACCCTCGTCTTCGGGGGTCGAGTCCCACCGAGCCAGTATGCCGCGATGCGGGCTCCCTTCCAGGAAGGTGACTTCCCGGGGCCGGTCAAGTACGGCTACCTGAACGTCGGCGTCGTCGAGGACGGCCCGGCCCACCTCGTGGGCGCGACCGTGTTCTGCCTGTTTCCCCACCAGACGAGGTACGTCGTCCCGGTGGACGCCGTCGCGGTCGTGCCGGACGGCATACCTGCACAGCGCGCCGTGCTGGCGGGCACCGTCGAGACGGCGGTCAACGCCCTGTGGGACGCCGCTCCCCTGGTGGGTGACCGCGTGGCTGTCGTGGGTGCGGGCATGGTCGGGTGCTGCATCGCACGGCTGCTGGCACGGTTCCCCGGGGTCCGCACGACCCTGGTCGACGTGGACGAGTCCCGAGCCGCCGTGGCGGCCGCACTGGGCGTCGACTTCGCCGTCCCCGGAAGGGTGGAGCTGGGGGGTGCGGATCTCGTCTTTCACACCAGCGCGACCTCGGCGGGCCTCCAGCTGTCCCTGGACCTGCTCGCCACCGAGGGCGAGGTGGTGGAGCTCAGCTGGTACGGCGACCGCGAGGTGGGCATCGCCCTGGGCGGCGCGTTCCACTCACGCCGGCTCGGCATCCGTGCCAGCCAGGTCGGCATGGTCTCGCCGGCCCGACGCTCGCGGCGGCGCCCGGCCGAGAGGCTGGCCCTGGCCCTCGAGCTCCTGCACGACTCCGCCTTCGACGCCCTCGTCACCGGCCAGTCGGTCTTCGACGAGCTGCCGGTCGTCATGGCCGGCCTCCACGACGGGAGCCTTCCGGCGATCTGTCACCTCATCACGTACGACCAGGGGTAGACCGTGTTCAGAGTGACCGTGCGGGACCACATGATGATCGCCCACAGCTTCCGCGGCGAGGTCTTCGGACCGGCCCGGGCACTGCACGGTGCGACCTACGTCGTCGACGCGACCTTCCACTGCGACACCCTCGACGCGGATGGCATCGTCGTCGACATCGGTCGGGCTGGGGCCGCTCTGCACGAGGTGCTCGCCGACCTCACCTACCGCAACCTCGACGAGGACCCGACACTCGAGGGCACCAACACGACGACGGAGGTGCTGGCACGAGTGGTGGCCGACCGCCTGGCCGACCGCGTCCACGCCGGCAACATCGGCGACACGGCGCGGCGCGTCAGTGCCATCACCGTGACGCTGTCCGAGTCCCCCGTGGCGTGGGCCAGCTACGAGCGGACCCTGTGACCACGGTGCACGTCGTCGTCCCGGGCACCGTCGACGACCCGACGCGGCCGAGCGGCGGCAACACGTACGACCGCCGGGTCTGCTCGGAGCTGTCGGCGCTCGGCTGGTCGGTGCAGGTCCATGCGGTGCCCGGGCCCTGGCCACACCCCGACGCCCAGACCCGGGCGACCCTTGCCCAGGAGCTGGCCGCCCTGCCGCGGGACGCCGTGGTCCTGCTCGACGGACTGGTCGCGTCGTGCGCGCCCGACGAGCTCGTGCCGGCGGCGTCCAGGCTGCGGGTCGTCGTGCTCGTCCACCTCCCGCTCGGTCACCCGCCGCCGGTCCAGCCGCCGCTGGTCCAAGAGCCACCGGTCCAGCCGCCGCAAGGGGACCACGACGTCGCGGAGGGTGAGCGACTGGTCCTCGAAGCCGCCGCAGCGGTCCTCACCACCAGCGACTGGACCCGGCAGTGGCTGGTGGACCACTACCGCCTGGCTCCCGACCGGGTCAGCGTGGCCCAGCCCGGAGCCGACCGCGCCACCCCTGGCAGCGGCAGCCGGTCGGGTGCCGAGCTGCTCTGCGTGGCAGCGGTCGTCCCGGCCAAGGGTCACGTCGAGCTGCTCGACGCACTGACCGCGGTGGACGACCTGCCGTGGCGGCTCGTCTGCGCAGGAGCCCTCGACCTCGCCCCGGACCACGTCGCGCGGTTGCGCGCGCAGTGCCACGAGGCGGGGATCGCCGATCGGGTCACCTTCGTCGGTCCCCTCACCGGCCGCGACCTCGACCTGGCGTATGCCGCGGCGGACGTGCTCGTGCACGCGTCGCGGGTCGAGACGTACGGCCTGGTCGTCACCGAGGCGCTCGCCCGTGCGCTTCCGGTCATCGCGACCTCCGTGGGCGGCATCGCGGAGGCGATGGGCGCAGCCCCCGACGGCACGGTGCCGGGCCTGCTGGTGTCGCCCACGGAGCCGGGCGAGCTGGGCCGGGCGGTGCGGTCCTGGCTCGAGGACGCCGGCCTGCGCGAACGGCTTCGTGCGGCCGCCCGTGGACGCCGCATCACGCTGTCGCCGTGGTCGACGACGGCAGAGGCCGTCGCCTCCGTGCTCAGCGAGGTCGCGGCGTGACCCTCGCCGTCGGCATCCCCACGGGCCACGGGCACCCGCGCACCACGGCGTGGCGGGCTGGGGTGAACCCCGGCCACGCGGCATACGTCGATGTTTGTGCAGGCGATGTCTGTTCAGAACGTGCCCGTGGCCGACCCGACCAGACCGAACCGAATCAGGAGAGGCGTGCCTTGGGGATGACCCGACGCCACGACGAGTGGTCGCGCGAACCGCGCGTCCTGTCAGCCTTGGCGCTGCGCGTCGGCCGCTCCCCGGTGACCCATCGCGTCGGCGGCGCGGCCGTCCTGGGGTTCGTGGTCTGGCGGCTGGGCTTCGACTCGTCCCTCCACGCCCTCGGCGCCATCGACGGGTGGTCGCTCGGCCTCGCGGTGGTCCTCACCGCCCTCACGACCAGCTGCTGCGCCTGGCGGTGGAGCCTCGTGGCTGCCGGGCTCGGCACCCGGGTGCCGCTGCTGCCTGCCGTGGCGGCCTGCTACCGCTCCCAGTTCGTCAACACGGCGACCCCCGGTGGTGTGCTCGGGGACGTCCACCGCGGCGTGCGGCTCGGGCGCCAGCACGGCGACACCGGCAAGGGCGTCCGGTCGGTGTTCTGGGAGCGCAGCGCCGGCCAGGTCGTCCAGGCCGTGATGGCACTCGGAGCGCTGACGCTGCTTCCCTCTCCCGTGCGACCGCTCCTGGGTTGGGTGTGGTTCGTCGTCCTGGTGTCCGCCGTGTGCGGACTGGTCTGGCGGCTCAGCACGAGGCGGCGCAGGGCGGGGCTGCGGGCGAGGCGGCGCAGTGCGAGCCGGCGGCCGAACGGAGGGACGCGCGCGCTCGCCACGGCGACCTGGGCGGAACTTCGTCGAGCACTCTTCGCCCGACGCACCTTGCCGCTGGTCGTCGTGGCCTCGGGGCTGGCCGTGACCGGTCACGTCATGACCTTCGTGGTGGCGGCCCGCACGGCCGGGGCAACCGCACCGACGGCGCGGCTCGTGCCCCTCGCGTTCGTCGTCCTCGTCTCCATGGGGGTGCCCGTCAACCTCGCCGGCTGGGGACCCCGGGAGGGCGTTGCCGCCTGGGCCTTCGGGGCCGCTGGCCTGGGGGCGGACGCAGGCCTGTCCACCGCGGTGGTCTACGGCGTGCTGGTGTTCGCCGCCAGCCTGCCGGGGGCGGTCGTGATGCTCGTGGCGGGCCCGTGGCACGCCCGACGCGCCCGACGCGCCCCCGCGGAGAGTGCCGTCGCCGGCAGCCCACAGCTGGTCGCGGCCACCGGGGAGCCGGCGCGTGGCTGACCGTCCCTACACCCTGCTCAGCTGCAGCATCTCGATGGATGGCTATCTCGACAACGCCTCCGCGGGCCGGTTGCAGCTGTCCAACGCCGCCGACTTCGACCGCGTCGACGCCGAGCGGGCGGCCTGCGACGCCATCCTCGTCGGGGCCGGCACGATCCGCGATGACGATCCCCGGTTGCTCGTGCGCTCCGCCGATCGGCGTGCGGGACGTGTCGCGCGCGGACACCCGCCGTCGCCGACGAAGGTGACGGTGACGAGGGGAGCGCCGTTGGACCCCGACGCAGCGTTCTTCCGCGTCGGCGACGGTGAGAAGCTCGTCTACTGCCCCAGCGGGGCGGCGGCGATCGTGCGGCAGCGGCTGGGTGACGTGGCAACCGTCGTCGATGGCGGCGAGCCGGTCACGCTGCGCAGGGTCACCGAGGACCTCCACACCCGAGGGGTGCGCCGGCTCATGGTGGAGGGCGGCGGCTCGGTGCTCACCCAGTTCCTCACCGAGGACCTGGCCGACGAGCTCCAGCTGGTCGTCGCCCCCGTCTTCGTCGGCGACTCCCGCGCCCAGCGGTTCGTCGGCGACGGCGGTTTCCCGTGGTCGGAGGGTCATCGAGCCGCCCTTGCCGACGTGCGGCAGATCGGGGACGTGGCCCTGCTGCGGTATGCGCTCTCCCCACGGTTCCGCTCGAGCCGGTCGGACAGGTCCAGCGGGTCGGACGGGTAGAGCTGGACTGGCAGACTGCGCCCCATGACGTCGTGGTCCATCCAAGCCCTGGGGTGGGCAGGTTCAGCCCTGCTCATCTTCTCCCTGCTCCAGCAGCGCGTGCTGCGCTTCCGGCTGCTCAACCTCACCGCGAGCTGCACGCTCGTGGTGTTCAACGCGATGCTGCACGTCTGGCCGATGGTGGGCATGAACACCGTCACCGCCGGCATCAACATCTGGATGATCACCAAGCTGCTGCGCGAGCGCGGCGACGAGTCGGTCTACGAGGTGGTGGCCGTCGGTCCGGACGAGTCCTACCTCCAGCACTTCCTCAAGGTCCAGGGCAAGGACATCGCCCGGTACTTCCCCCAGTTCGACGCCGCCGACCTCGGGACCGGCCGCAGCGCCTACCTCGTCGAGCGGGGCAACGAGACGGTCGGGGTGGTCGTCGTGCGGGATGCCGGCAACGGTGTCGCCCAGGTGGAGCTCGACTACGTGACGCCCCGCTTCCGCGACTTCTCTCCCGGCGAGTTCGTCTACCGCAGCAGCGGGCTGTTCCGAGGCAAGGGCATCCGGCAGATCGTCACGCCCCCGGGCATGGTCAACCCCTACTACGCGCGCCTCGGCTTCCGCGAGGATGGCGACCACTGGGTCGCCGACCTGGCCTGACCCGACGCCACCGACCCCACCGCGCTCGTCTCCGAACCCTCCTCAGCGGCCTTGGGTCTCACGACGGACGGTGAGGAACAGCCGGTGCGCGGTGATCACTGCCGCCGCCCACGCGAGCCCCAACGCCCACCCGGCCACCACGTCGGTCAGCCAGTGGTGACCGAGGAAGACCCGGCTCAGGCCCATCGTCACGACGAAGAAGGCGCCGACCGCCACGGCCGCGAGGCGCCCCCACGCGGCGTCGAGGCGGCGCAGCAGGAGGTAGACGAGGATCGCCGTGAGCACGGTGGCGTTGAGCGTGTGCCCACTCGGAAAGCTCGGCGAGCTCTCGTAGGGCGGCACGGCGTCGGACAGGGGCGGCCGGGCCCTGCCGATCAGGGCCTTGCCGGTCGTCGTCATCGCCAGCGAGCCGGTCGCCGCGATCACCATGAGCACCAACGGAGTTCGGGACCTCCATCGCCAGACCATGAGCAGCGTCAGGACGGTCGTGACGATCGGCATCCCGATCGGCCCGCCGACATCGGTGTAGAGCGTGACCGCGTGGTCGAGTCCGGGCGTGCGCCACGCGATCGCCTGGTCGAGGACCGGTTGGTCGAGCCCGGCGATGCCGTCGGCCTCGACCACGGCCTCGTAGACCTCGGTCGCCACCGCCGTCAGAGCCACCGCTGCGGCGCCGCCCACCAGGGCGGTCACGACCAGGACGACGTGCGCTGCGCTCCACCGGGCGAGTCCGACCGCCCGCGGCACCACCCACGACGCCAGCCGGCGGCCGGCGGAGGTGCGCCAGTCGGTCAGGTCGCGGGACCCGATCCGCTCCTCGGCGGAGGTGTCGTCGCGCAACATCGGGCCATCCTCGCAAAGCCGGCCAGGCGGCATACCCACTGGCCTGCGGCGCTGCCGGTATGCCGCGTGGCCGGGCGTCGCACGCGGGCTCGCCCGCGCACCACGAAGGCCCGGTCGCGAACGACCGGGCCTCGAGGCTGAACTGCCGTGTGAACACCGCGGTGGTGGAGGTGGCGGGAATTGAACCCGCGTCCATTGACGGGAAACCAGGACTTCTCCGGGTGCAGTGCGCTGTGGATTTTCTCGGCCCCAGTGCTCGCACGCACACGTCCACTGACAGGCCCAGTCGAGTAAGAGTCCCGCGCAGCCCCTCGACATGACTGCGCAGCAAGTTCTCTAGTTGACGCCAGACACTGAGACGAGAACTAGCTCAGGCTGACGGACTTTGGAGCTCGCTCAGGCGGCGAGGGCAAAGTCGGTGCGCTTGGAATCGGCACCTATTGGTTTGCCAGGAGCGTTAACGAGATAACCAGGCATCCTCGACCCGCTTCCCCTGAAATGCCGACCAATGTCGAAACCGATCACCCCCGTGCTCCTGCGAGTGCAGGGGTGTTCACACGACCGCTGTTCAGTTGGTGTTGCTGTGGACCAGCCTACCGTCCAACAGCGACAGGCCCTCACGCATTTCCGGGTACGCCCGCTGTCGTGCTCGTGAGGACACGCCACAGCCCCCCTCAGGCTGGCCGGCTGAATCTGTCCAAGGTTTGTCCAATCTGTTTCACGACCACCCCCGAATCCCCTGCGCAGGGTCCGGATCCGCGGCCAGCGGTGACCGCAGTTCCGGGACCACCACACCGCAGTGGAATCCTGGAGGACAAGCATGTTCGCTCGACGCTTCATGACAGTGGTGGCGGCCTTCGGCCTCGCCGGCACGGCCGCCCTCGTCAGCGCCCCATCGGCCTCGGCGCACGGGTGGGACCAGTCCGCGACCGGCACCCGCAGCCTGGCCGCGGTGCTCGCCAAGGACGGTGCCGGCTTCGACCGGAACTGGAACGACTTCGACATCGTCGACAACGCGGTCACGGCAGTGCTGACCGCCAAGCCGGGTTCGGCCGTCGGGGTCCTGGCCGACGGGACGGTCGCCCTGACGGCGTTCCTGCCGACCGACAGGGCGTTCCGCAGGCTCGCGTCCGACCTCACGGGCAAGCACTACACCTCGGAGTCCGACGTCTTCGCCGACGTCGCCTCCCTGGGCATCGACACCGTCGAGGCCGTGCTGCTCTACCACGTGGTCCCGGGGGCCACGGTCACCTACCGCCAGGCGTTGCAGTCCGATGGCGCCGCCCTCACGACGGCGTCCGGTGGCATCGTGACGGTCGACGTCGTCGGAGGGTGGTTCGTGTCCCTCGTGGACGCCGACCCCACCGACCGCAACCCCTACGTGGTGCGGGCCAACATCAACAAGGGCAACGCCCAGATCGCCCACGGGATCTCGGAGGTGCTGCGACCGCTGGACCTCTGATCCCTACGACTGACCGGCCGCGGGCGCTGCAGCGGGCGTGCCCGCGGCCTGGTCAGCCCCCGAAGTCCTGGGTCCAGTAGTGGCCGTAGGAGCCGCCCCTCGCATGTCCGACGCCCAGCGCCGTGAAGGAGCAGTTGAGGATGTTCGCCCGGTGGCCCGAGCTGCCCATCCACGAGCGCATCACCGCCGACGCCGTGGCCTGCCCCGCCGCGATGTTCTCGCCGATCGTGCCGCCTGCGTAGCCGGCCGCCCGGATCCGGTCGGCGAAGGTCCGTCCGTCCTTGCTGGTGTGCGAGAAGTAGTCCTTGGCTGCCATGTCGGCGCTGTGCCCCTGGGCCGCCCGCTGCAGGGCAGAGCTCGTCCGCACCGGCCCGCACCCCGCCTTGGCCCGTTCGGCGTTCACGAGGGACAGGACCTGCCCGACGACGCTGGTTCCGGTCGCGGGCTTCGGGGTGGCCTTCGGTGTCGGTTTCGGGGTGACCCTCGATGTCGGCGTGGCTCGCGGCCTCGGCGTCCCCCTGGAGGGCGCGGGCGGGCGGGTGGTCGTCGTGGTGCTCGGCGACGCCGGGCGGGCGGCCGTGGTCCTGACGGCACTCGTCGTGGGGCCGGCGCTCGCGGACGACGCGGATCCACTGCGAGTGGGCACCCGGTCCTCGTCGGAGGACGCATCAGCGCAGGCGGCCAGGGCCAGTGCCGCGGCCGCCGCAAAACCACAGGTGCGGAGCAGGAGAGTGGGCAAGGAGCCCAACCTACGCCTCCTGCGCCACGTACTCGTCCCGGGCAGCGAGGATCGTGCTGACGTGCGTCTCGGCCCAGTCCGTCAGCACGGCGATCGGCCCTCCGAGGGACACCCCGAGGTCCGTGAGGGCGTAGTCCACCCGGGGCGGCACCTGGGCGAAGACGGTGCGCGTGAGCAGGCCGTCACGCTCCATCGCGCGGACCGTCTGGGTGAGCACCTTGGGCGCCACGCCACCGACGCGCGCGCGGAGCTCGGTGAACCGCAGCGGACCACCTGCGAGTGCGCCGATCACCAGCACGGTCCACTTGTCGCCGATCCGGTCGAGCACCACGCGGGTGGGGCAGTCGGGGTCGAAGGCGTTGCCCCGCTCCCCCTCGGACGTCTCCACAGCCCCTCGGACCTGCTTGGTAACCATGAGGTACTTATAGCACGTTGAAGTGCTCAGTTACCAATGGTTACTGTGCAGGGCAGACGACACCCACGACGTTCCATCCCACGGAAGGCATCACCATGAAGATCGCCCTGTTCGGCGCCAGCGGCATGATCGGCTCTCGCATCGCGACCGAGGCCATCTCCCGCGGCCACGAGGTCACCGGCTACACCCGCAGCAGCTCCCCGCTCCCCGACGGCACCGTTGCCGCCACGGGCGACCTCGCCGACGAGACGGCCGTCAAGGAGGCCGCCACCAGCCACGACGTGGTGGTGTCTGCCACCGGTCCGAGCCGCACCGGGGGCAGCCATGAGCCGTGGCTGGCCGCGGTCCAGAACCTCGTCGACCACGCCAGCGGCGCACGGGTGATCTTCGTCGGAGGAGCCGGCTCACTCCTCACGCCGGACGGCACGCGCCTGCTCGACTCACCGGGCTTCCCCAGCGAGTACCTCGCCGAGTCCCGCGCCGGCGCCGCCGCGCTGGACATCTTCCGGGCTGCGCCGGACGACCTGGACTGGACGTTCTTCTCCCCCGCCCCGGTCATCGCCCCTGGCGAGCGCACCGGCACCTACACGGTGGCGCAGGACGCCCCCGCGGGCGAGTCCATCAGCGCCGAGGACTACGCGGTCGCCCTCGTCGACGAGCTCGAGCGCCCGCAGCACCGTCGCCAGCGCTTCACCGCCGCGAGCTGACGGGACCGAAGGCGAGGCGCGGCGCGACCCGGCGGCACCCCAGCAGGTATG